>NZ_JBMDXT010000314.1:0-6038 GCF_048594475.1 Nakamurella sp.
GCTGCTGGCCAAGTACGGCAAGGCCACGCCGGAGGCGCTGGTCGAGTCCGCGTTGTGGGAGTGCTCGCTGTTCGAGGAGCACGACTTCCGCGACATCAAGATCTCGGTCAAGCACAACGACCCGGTGATCATGGTGCGGGCGTACGAGCTGCTGGCCCAGCAGTGCGACTACCCGCTGCACCTTGGGGTGACCGAGGCCGGCCCGGCGTTCCAGGGCACCATCAAGTCCGCCGTGGCCTTCGGCGCGCTGCTGTCCCAGGGCATCGGCGACACCATCCGGGTCTCGCTGTCGGCCCCGCCGGCCGAGGAGGTCAAGGTCGGCCTGCAGATCCTGGAATCGCTCAACCTGCGGGAGCGGGGCCTGGAGATCGTCTCCTGCCCGTCCTGCGGCCGCGCCCAGGTCGACGTCTACACGCTGGCCGACCAGGTCACCGCCGGGCTCGAGGGCATGGATGTGCCGCTGCGGGTGGCCGTGATGGGCTGCGTGGTGAACGGACCGGGCGAGGCCCGCGAGGCCGACCTGGGCGTCGCGTCCGGCAACGGCAAGGGCCAGATCTTCGTCAAGGGCGAGGTCATCAAGACGGTGCCGGAGTCGCAGATCGTCGAGACGCTGATCGAGGAGGCCATGCGGATCGCCGAGGACCTGCGCGCGGCGGGGGTGCCGTCCGGCGAACCGACCGTGGTGCACGCCTGAGCCGCGGCGCGATCACCCCGACGGGGGCCCGGAAGTCCTCGTGATCCGGGCCGGTCGTGGCATCCTTGGCCTACCCACCGCTCACGATCCTTCCGGACCCGCGCCGTTCCGGTGCCGGTTCGCCAGCCGGACCCACGAAGGCCACGCATGCTGACCGCGAGTTTCTCCCGGATTCTCGGTCCGGGGCACGCCGCGCAGGTGTCCCGGGTGCTCACCGCCGACCCGGTGACCGCCTGCATGATCGCCGCGCGGTTCGAGCAGGTCGGGATGAACGAGGCCGCCATGGGCGGGCAGTTCTGGGGCATCGGCGGGGGGCGCGACGGCCTGCTGTTCGCCGGGGCCTCGATGGTGCCGCTGGCCGGCGACGCGTCGGCGATGCGCACGTTCGCGCACACCGCCGCCCGGCGCGGCCGCCGCTGCGCGACGATCCTGGGGCCGGCCGAGCGGGTGCTTGCGTTGTGGGAACGGCTGGAGCCGCGGTGGGGTCCGGCCCGCGAGCTGCGGCCCGATCAGCCGCTGATGGTCTGCCCGACCGACCCGCTCGGCCCGGCCGACCCGCACGTGCGGCTGGTGCGGTCGCACGAGGCCGACCACTACTTCCCGGCCGCCGTCGCGATGTTCACCGAGGAGGTCGGGGTCGACCCCCGCGGCGGGGACAACGGCCGCAGCTACCGGGCCCGGATCGGCGAGCTGATCGGCGCCGGGCGCGCCTACCCGCGGTTCGACGGCGACACGGTCAAGTTAAATGCCGAGGTCGGCTCGCTGTCCCCGTCGGTCGCGCTGATCCAGGGTGTTTGGGTGCACCCGGAGTTGCGCGGCCGCGGGCTGGCCGCCCCGGCGATGGCCGCGGTCGTCCGGTCGATCCAGCGTGATCTGGGCCGGACGCCGAGCCTGTACGTCAACGACTTCAACGTACGGGCCCGTCGCTGCTACGAGCGCATCGGGTTCCGGCAGGTCGGCACGTTCGCGTCCGTGTTGTTCTAGCCGAGTGTGCAGCAGGTGCCCTCAACCGGCCCGGCAAGGGGCACTTTCCGCACACTCGGTGCGGGAGCGGGCCGGGGTCAGGACTCGATCACCCGGTGCTCGACCTCCGTGCCCCGGGCGATCAGCACGTCGTGCACCATCGAGGGCGCGAAGAGGCCGTGGTCGACCACCCCGGGGGCGCCGCTGAGCCGGGCGGCCAGCGCGGCCGGATCGGACAGGTCGCCGTGGAAGTCCCCGATCACCCCGCCGTCCGGGCTGCGGGGCACGTCCCGCAGGACCACGCCGGACAGCTCGCGCAGCGTCGCGGCCAGGCCGTAGGCCATCAGCTCCACCGGGACCGATCCGTGCAGGGCCGCGACCGGCTTGCTCGAGTCGGCGATCACCACGAACCGGTCGGCGGCGTTGGCGACGATCTTCTCGCGGGTGTGCGCCGCGCCGCCCCCCTTGATCAACCAGCCGTCCGGGGCGATCTGGTCGGCGCCGTCGATGGCGATGTCGAAGCGGTCGACCGCGTCGAAGTCCAGAACCCGCAGGCCAAGGGCGGTCGCCGCGTCGGCCGTGCGGGGGGAGGTGGCCACGCACCGGATGTCCAGCGCCCGGGCGGCCAGCGCGGGCAGCAGGTAGGCCACGGTCGAGCCGGTGCCCAGCCCGACGGTCATGCCGTTCTCGACGAAGTCGACCGAGGCGTGGGCCGCGGCCCGCTTCTCGTCCTCGCTGCCCATGCCGCACTCCCACCGTGGTCGGGGCGCCGCCGGACCCGGCGGCGCACCGGTCACTGTAGAGGGGGCGGACGGGGCTCCGGTCAGCCCCGGGCCATCTCGTCGATGCAGACGGTGACGGCCAGGATGAACGGCTGGTCCTCGTCGGCGGCGATCTCGACGCCGTAGGTGTCGCGGACCCGGAACCACTTCTTGGAGATCGTCGCGATGGTGTTCCCGTCCCGCTCTATCTCGTACTCGTGGTCGACGAAATTGCCGTGCGCGTGCAGTTTCTCGCCGTTGTCCGGGTCGATGACGAAGCGGTCGCGGATGCCGACCAGCGCCTTGTGCACGACGGCCTCGGTGCCGCCCCACTCGATCTTCATCTTGTCCCGCACGGAGAGCTTCTTCTCCTGGATCTTGGCCAGCTCGCCGCCGGAGTTGTCCTCCAGGATGAAGGTGTCGCGGAAGCGGATCGCCTTGCCGTTGACCTTGTAGACCTTGTCGCCCTGCTCGTTCTCGATCCAGTAGTCGTCACCGATGGCGAGCAGCTTCTCGCGCATCTGATAGCGGCGGGGAGCCGGGCCGTCGTCGCGGTGTCGGAAAAGTCCCATGGCCCCGATCATGCCGGTCGGTGTCCGGTCCGGCGCCGTCCGAGCCGGGTGAGATCGGCGGATCGATCCGGCCCGCGGGGATGTCGTGCCGCCGGGGCCGGGCTCCGCTGGGGATACTGGACGCCATGGTGGTGCGGGAGGGCAGACGGCGACCGCGCCGCCGGATCCGGCCGGCCCTGGCGGCCGCGCTGGCCCTGCTCGTGGTGGTCGCGGGATGCTCGGACCCGAACGCCGGCGATCCCGGACCGGCCGAGCGGATGGCCGCCCTGATCGCGGCCTGGCAGCACCTGGACTACGACACCGCGGCCGACGAGACCACCAGTCCCGCGGCCGCGGCGGTCATGCTGGAGGAGGTCGGCAACGACCTGCGTCCCGAGCAGCTGACCATCAGCGCCGGCGACATCACCCGCGACGGGAGCCAGGCGACGGCCACCGTCACGTTCAACTGGCAGTTGCCGGACGCCGGCACGTGGACCTATCCGGCCACCTGGACCTGGAAGAAGAACCGGGACTGGGAGCTGGACTGGACGCCCTCGGTGATCCATCCGAAGCTGGGGGAGCGGCAGACCCTGGCCGCCCGGACCACGCCGGCCGAGCCCGGCGTGCTGGTCGACCGCAACAACAACCGGATCGTCCAGCCCGTCACCGTCTACTCGGTGGTGCTGATGCCCGCCCGCACCCCCGACGTCGCCGCCGCGGCGGCCGCCCTGGTGCCCGTGCTGGCACCGATCGACCCGACCGTGACCGTCGAGGGCATCGTCGCCGGGGTCGCCCAGGCGCAGGCCGAGGCGGCCGCCGCGACCACCTCGACCCCGGTCCCGCCGGTCGCCGGGTCCGCGGCGGATCCGGCGTCCGGATCGGCCCCCGCGAGCGCGCGCGCGGACGGCACGCCCGCATCCGATCCGGCCAGCATCGGGTACACGGTGACCAACCTGCGGGAACCCGATTTCCTGACGGTCAAGCCGCAGCTGGATGCGATTGCCGGGCTCAGCTTCCCGTCCCAGGTGCGGAACCTGCCGCCGACCCGGGACTTCGCCAAGGCCATCCTGGGCCAGGTGACGCCGGTCGCCGAGCCGCTGATGCGCGGCACCGACGGCTGGTCGGTGGTCATCGTGGACAGCACCGGTGGGGTGCTGGAGACCCTGGACGACCATCCGGCGGTCGCCGGGCAGCGGGTCACCCTGACCCTGGATTCGGGCATCCAGCAGGCCGCCGAGGCGGCCATCGCCGACCAGCCGCAGCCGGCCGCGTTGCTGGTCATGCAGCCATCGACCGGCGAGCTGTTGGCCGTGGCCCAGAACGCCGCGGCGAACGCCCAGGGCACCCCCGCCCTGACCGGGCGGTACCCCCCGGGTTCGACGTTCAAGGTGGTGACGGCGACGGCGGCGCTCGAACGCGGCCTGATCAGCCCGGGACAGCCGACCGGCTGCCCGGGCGTGCTGGACGTGCAGGGCCGGCAGATCACCAACCACAGCGACATCGCCCTGGGCGACGTGGACGTCACCGAGACGTTCGCCCAGTCGTGCAACACGACCTTCGCCTCCCTGGCCACCCAGATGCCGGCCGACGCGCTGCCCCAGGCGGCGGCCGCCTACGGCATCGGCCTGGACTTCGTCATGCCCGGGGCGACGACGCTGACCGGCAAGGTGCCGCCCGCCGATTCGCCGATCCAGAAGGCCGAGAACGGCTTCGGCCAGGGTCAGGTGCTGGTGACGCCGTTCGGCGAGGTGCTCGCGGCCGCCACCGCGGCCCGCGGGAGCATGCCGATGCCGGTGCTGATCCGCGGCCAGACCACGACCGTCGACCAGCCCGCGCCGCCGATCCCGGCGGCGGCCGTCCAGGGCGTGCAGACGTTCATGGCCGCGGTCGTGGCCAGCGGGACCGGCGCCGGCCTGGAGGGCTACGGCGACACCCACGCCAAGACCGGGACGGCCGAGTTCGCGGCCGACGACGGCAGCATCCACGCCCATGCCTGGACGATGGGCTACCGCGGCGACATGGCGTTCGCGGCGATCATCGTCGGCGGCGAGGACTCGGCCAAGACGAACCGGATCGCGGCCACGCTGCTCGCCACGGTGCCGGCCTGACCGCCGGTCCGGTCGCGCCCACGTCGTAGTCTCGGGGGCATGTTGCGCACCGCCCTGCAGCCCGGCCGGTCCACCCCGATCCGGGCGGTTCCGGCCTCGATCGACCGGCCGGAGTACGTCGGCCGTCCCGGCCCCGCGGCCAGCACCGACCCGTGGGTGCAGCCGCCGGAGGTGATCGAGAGGATGCGGGTGGCCAGCCGGCTGGCGGCCCGGGCCATGGTGGAGGGATCCAGGCTGGTGCAGCCGGGCACGACCACCGACGCGATCGACGCGGTCGTCCACGAGTACCTGTGCGACCACGGCGCGTACCCGTCCACGCTGGGCTACAAGGGCTTTCCCAAGTCCTGCTGCACCTCGCTGAACGAGGTGATCTGTCACGGCATCCCGGACACCACGGTCATCGAGGACGGCGACATCGTCAACATCGACGTGACGGCCTACATCGACGGCGTGCACGGCGACACCAACGCCACCTACCTGGCCGGCGACGTGAGCGAGGAGAACCGGCTGCTCGTCGAGCGGACCCACGAGGCGCTGCGCCGGGCGATCAAGGCGGTGGCGCCGGGCCGGCAGCTCAACGTCATCGGCCGGGTCATCGAGTCGTACGCCAAGCGGTTCGGCTACGGCGTCGTGCGCGACTACACCGGGCACGGCATCGGCCGGACCTTCCATTCCGGCCTGGTGATCCTGCACTACGACGAGCCGAGCGTGACCACCGTCATCGAGAAGGGCATGACGTTCACCATCGAGCCGATGATCACCCTCGGCGGTATCGAGTGGGACCAGTGGGACGACGGCTGGACGATCACCACCCGGGACAAGTCGTGGACGGCGCAGTTCGAGCACACCCTGGTGGTCACCGACACCGGGGCCGAGATCCTCACCCTGCCCTGACCCCGGCCCGACGCGGCTCGGGCCGGAATCCGGCTCAGGCCGGCCCGACGATGCCCAGCGCCCGGGC
>NZ_JBMDXT010000315.1:0-14793 GCF_048594475.1 Nakamurella sp.
CTGGTCGCCGCCGGCGTCGGCCTCGGGTGTGTGTGGACGCCGGTGTTCGGGCTGGCCACCCGGGACATGCCGCCGTCCCGGGCCGGCATCGGGGCCGGTGTGCTGGACACGGTGCAGGAGTTCGGCTCCGTGCTGGCCACCGCCATCCTCGGTGCGCTGCTGGCCAACCGGCTGGCGTCCGCGCTGGTCGCCCAGGCGTCGGCCACCGCCGCCGGGCTGCCCGATGCGGTCCGGGGGCCGTTCGTCGACGGGGTCGCGGCCGCGGCCGGCGGCGGGCTGCAGGTCGGCGCCGGCCAGGCCCAGGAGGCCCTGCCGGCCGGCGTCCCGGCGGAGCTGGCCGACCAGCTCGCCGCGGCCGCGCGGCACACGTTCGCCGCCGCGTTCACCGACGCGATGGACCCGGTGATCCTGGTCGCCGTGGGGGTCGTGCTGGCCGCCGCGGTCGCGGTGCTGTTCGTGCGGGGTTCGACCGCCCCGGTGGGTGCCGCCGACCACGATCCCGAGGCGGCGCCGGCCACCCCCCGGGGGTGAGAGCGGGGGGACGCCGACGGCCCGGCCCGGGGACACACCCCCGGGCCGGGCCGTCGGTCCGGTGCGTTACTTCACCTCGCGGGTCAGCACCCGCCAGGTGCCCACGGCCAGCGGCAGGCCGATCCACAGGGCGGCGCTGGCGGCCAGCTTGGCCCAGTCGTCGCCGGCCATGGTGCCGTTGAGCAGGGGGCCGGTGGTGACGGTCAGGTTGAGCCACTCGGACGCCCGCTGCACGCTCGGCACCAGCCCGCCGACGATGGTCCACACGGTCGGCAGCAGCAGCGACGCCACGATCGCGGCCGGCGTGTTGAGGAAGGCGAAGCCGAACGCGACGCCCTGCAGGACGAACAGCAGCAGGCCGGCGGCCAGCCCGGCGAGCATCGGCAGGGTCAGGTCCCAGGCCGACCCGGTGGCCATCGTGGCCAGCGCGGAGGCGGCCACCGCCGCGGCGAGGACGGCGAGACCGAGCAGGACGGCGGCCACCAGCTTGGCGGCGACGACCCGTCCGCGGCGCGGCTCCAGGGTGAAGGTGACCAGGCCGGTGCGCTGGGTCCATTCGGCGGTCGCGCCCATGATGCCGATGACCGGCAGCAGCAGGCTCAGCGGGAACGCCGCGTACCCCAGGAAGTCCGTCAGGCCGTGCGGCCCGCTGCTCCAGATCAGGGTGGCCGCGATGGTGGCCAGACCGGCGGCGGTGACGATCGCCAGCAGCCAGCGGCCGGCCCGGGTGTCGACCATCTTGCGCAGCTCGACCCGGGTGGTGCGGCGGAACGGGACCGGCCGCAGGTCGGGCCGGCCGGCCGCCACCGCGGTGACCGGGGCGCGGTCAGGGGATGTGCCGGTGGTCGGGGCGGGGGCGGGAACGGTGGGGTTGGTGCCGGTGGTGGTCATGCCGCGAGGCCTTCCTGGATCGTGGTGCGCGAGTCGTCGGCGGTGAGCTGCAGGAACATCTCTTCCAGGCCCTGCGCGCCGGTGTCGCCGAGGTGGGTGAGGGCGATGCCCGCCTGCAGGGCGATGCGTCCGACGAGATCGGTGGGTGCGTCGACGGCCAGCCGGTCGCCGTCGCGGCGCACGGCCACCCCGGCGGCCGTCAGCGCCGCGGCCAGGGCGTGGTCGTCGGTCGAGCCGACCCGGCTGCCGGCCGTGGCTAAGAGGTCGCTCTTGGCGCCCTGGGCGACGATCCGCCCGCGGCCGATCATCACCAGGTCGTCGGCGATGATCTGCACCTCGTTCAGCAGGTGCGAGGACAGCAGCACGGTGCCGCCCTGGTCGGCGAACCCCCGCAGCAGCGCGCGCATCCAGTGGATGCCCTGCGGGTCCAGGCCGTTGGCCGGCTCGTCCAGGATCAGCACCTGCGGGTCGCCGATCAGCGCGCCGGCGATGCCCAGCCGCTGCCGCATGCCCAGCGAGTAGTCGCGGACCCGGCGCTTGGCCTCGGCCGGGGTCAGCCCGACCAGGTCCAGCGAGGCGCCGACCCGGCCGGGCTCGACCCCGAGCTGCAGCGCGGCCAGCCGCAGCACCTCGCGGCCGGTGCGCCCCGGGTGCTGCGCGGCGGCGTCGAGCATGACGCCGACCTGCCGGCCCGGGTTCGGCAGCTCCCGGTAGGGCCGGCCCAGGATCAGGGCCCGCCCGGCGGTGGGCGCGGTCAGGCCGGTCATCATCCGCATCGCGGTCGACTTGCCGGCACCGTTCGGGCCGAGGAAGCCGGTGACGGAGCCGGGCCGGGCGGTGAAGGTGATGCCGTCGACGGCCGTCGTGCCGCCGTAGCGCTTGCTCAGGTTCTCGATCTGGATCATGGCTCTCAGCCTGCCGCCGCCGGCCCGCCGCCGAATCGAGCGATGGTCTAGACCGACCCCCTCCTTTGGTCTACATCCGGATCGACCTCGGTCGGCACCCGGGCCGGTCCGGGGCCGATCGCGGCCGCGCCGGCATAGGGTCGGCTCGATGTTCACCTCCGCCGAACCCGCCGCTCCACCTCGCGGGCGGTGGGGCACGACGTGGCGGGTCCTGCTGGCCCTGGGGTTGAGCCTGGTCGGGTGGATCGCCACCGCAGGCTCGGCCGCCGACGCCGGGTTCGAGCGGGTCTGGGGATGGGCGGTCGACCCGGTCCTGGGCATCGCGGCGCTGGTGCTGGTGCTCCGGCTGGTGCGCCGGTATCCGGTCCCGGTGGCCGTCGCGGCGGCGCTCACCGCCATCGTCTCGACCCTGGGGTTCGGGGCGGCGCTGCTGGCCCTGTGCTCGGTGGCGACCCGGCGGCGGTGGCGGGAGATTGCCGTCGTCGGAGTGGTCGATCTGGTCGCGTTCTCGGTGCCGAACCCGGTCTACGGGGCCTCGCCCTCCGACCAGCAGTGGTGGATCCAGCCGGCGTTCGTCGTGGTCGGCATCGCCATGGTCATCGCCGTCGGGGTCGCGGTCGGGCAACGCCGGGCCCTGGTCGAGGGCCTGCGGGAACGGGCCGAGACCGCCGAACGGGAGCAGGCCGCCCGGGTCGAGGCGACCCGGATCGCCGAGCGGAATCGGATCGCCAGGGACATGCACGACGTGCTGGCCCATCGCATCTCGCTGGTCGCCATGCACGCGGCCGCGGTCGGCTACCGCACCGACCTGTCCGCCGACGAACGGCAGGCCGCGCTGCGCACGATCGAGGACAACGCCCGGCTCGCGCTGGCCGAGCTGCGGGACGTGCTCGGGGTGCTGCGCGACCCCGGCGCCGTCACCGACGCCCCGGAGCCGCCGCAACCGCACCTGGCCGACATCGCCGGCCTGGTGCAGGAGGGGCGGGCCGCGGGCATGCACATCGACCTGATCGAGGACGTCGCCCCCGGGCCGGACGGCATGCCCGTCGGGGAGCCGCCGTCCCTGACGGTGCAGACCGCGCACCGGGTGGTCCGGGAGGGGCTGACCAACGCCCGCAAGCACGCCCCGGACACCCGGGTCACCGTGTCGGTCGCCGGTGAGCCGGGTGACGGGCTGGCCCTGCGCATCACGAACCCGGCCCCGCTGCGGACGGGCGGGTCGGGGCTGCCCGGGGCCGGCCTGGGCCTGGTCGGCCTGACCGAGCGGGTGGCGACGGCCGGCGGCCGGATCACCCACGGTTCGCGCCCCGGTGGCGGCTTCGAGCTGGCCGTCTGGCTACCGTGGGCCGGGTGAGTCAGCGGGTGGATCGGCCGGTGAGGATTCGGGTGGCGATCGTCGACGACGATGCGCTGGTGCGTACCGGGCTGGCGATGATCCTGGGCGGGGACCCCGAGCTGGCGGTCGTCGGCCAGGCGACGAACGGCGCCGAGGCGATCGAGCTGGTCGAGACGCAGCGGCCGGACGTCGTGCTGATGGACATCCGGATGCCGGTGCGGGACGGGCTGAGCGCGACCGAGGAGCTGGCCGCCCGGCCCGACGCGCCCCGGATCATCGTGCTCACCACCTTCGACACCGACGAGATGGTGCTGCGCGCCCTGCGCATCGGCGCCGCCGGGTTCCTGCTCAAGGACACCCCGCCGGCCCGCCTGGTCGAGGCGGTCAAGACCGTGACGACCGGCGCGCCGACCCTGTCCCCGCAGGTGACCGCCCAGGTGATCGCCGCCGCGACGGCGCCCGAGCGCACCGCGGGCAGCGCCGCCCGGGCGCAGGCGCGGCGGCGGCTGGCCGACCTGACCGACCGCGAGGCGGAGGTGGCGCGGGGCGTCGGCAAGGGGCAGACCAACGCCGAGATCGCGGCCGAGCTGTTCATGTCGATCGCCACGGTCAAGGCCCACGTCGGGCGGGCGCTGACCAAGATCGGCGCCGACAACCGGGTTCAGCTGGCGCTTCTCGTGCACGACGCGGGGTGGGAGTGACCGGCGGGCGGCCGGCCGCGGCCACCATCGCGGGCGTGTTGGACGACCTGGCCGCCGAGAGCGCCGAGCTGGACGCGCTGGTCGCCGTCCTACCCGGGCCGGCCTGGACCACGCCGACCCCCGCGCCCGGCTGGACCGTCGCCCATCAGATCGGTCACCTGGCCTGGACCGACCACGCGGCGCTGGCCGCCGCCACCGACCCGGACACGTTCGCCGAGATCCGGCGGGCGGCCGCGGCCGACCTGACCGGGCTGATCGAGGCCGGCGCCGCCGACGGCGCCACGTTGCCGCCGGCCGACCTGCTGGCCCGCTGGCGGGAGGGCCGGGCCGCGCTGGCCGCCGCGCTCGCCGCGGCCGGACGGGTGCGCCTGCCCTGGATCGGCACCACCATGAGCCCGACCTCGATGGCCACCGCCCGGATCATGGAGACCTGGGCCCACGGCCAGGATGTCGCCGACGCGCTGGGCGTCGAGCGGGTGCCGACCGGCCGGCTGCGGCACGTCGCCCACCTGGGGGTGATCACTCGCGATCACGCGTTCGGCGTGCACGGCCGGATCCCGCCGGCGGAGCCGTTCCGGGTGGAACTGACCGCGCCCGACGGGTCGACCTGGGCCTGGGGTCCGGGCGACCGGGCGGCCGACGTCAGCGGGCCGGCGCTGGACTTCGACCTCCTGGTCACCCGGCGCCGGCACCGGGCCGACCTGTCGCTGACGGCGACGACCGCGGCGGCGGACGAGTGGCTGGACCTGGCCCAGGCGTTCGCCGGGCCGCCCGGGCCCGGCCGGTCGGCCAGCCGCGCAGGCTGACGCCCGCGGTGGGCCCGCGGGTGCCGTGGTCGGCGTCGACTCGCCAGAGATGCATGTTCTGAATCGATCCCGAACTTGCCGCTGTGGCGAGTCGGTGCGGCCCGGGGTGGCCGCACCGGCGCGCGGCTGAAGTCGGCTACTCCCGGCGCACCCGTCACATTCGGGGTGAGGTGATCCGCGCCGGCGTTGTTGATCCGCGCGGGCAGGGTCGGGGGGTGTGGCCGCGCGCCGGGTTCAGGCGTTGCGGATGGCCGCGGCGGCCCCGAGATCGAGCAGCTCGACCGACTTCTCGCGCATCTCGACCTTGCGGATCTTGCCGGTGACGGTCATCGGGAAGTCGTCGACCAGCAGCACGTACTTGGGGATCTTGTAGCGGGCCAGCCGGCCGGCCGAGAAGTCCCGGATCGCCGCCGCGGTCAGCGGTTCCGCGCCCGGCCGGAGCCGGACCCAGACGCACAGCTCCTCGCCGTACCGCTCGTCGGGGACGCCGATCACCTGGGCGTCGAGGATGTCGGGGTGCGTGTAGAGGAATTCCTCGATCTCCCGCGGGTAGACGTTCTCCCCGCCCCGGATCACCAGATCCTTGATCCGGCCGGTGATGTTGAGGTACCCGTCGTCGTCCATGACCGCCAGGTCGCCGGTGTGCATCCACCGGGCGGCGTCGATCGCCTCGGCCGTCCGCTCCGGCTCGTCCCAGTAGCCCAGCATCACCGAGTAGCCGCGGGTGCACAGCTCGCCGGGCTCACCGCGGGGCAGGGTGCGGCCGGTCTCCGGGTCGACGATCTTCACCTCGACGTGCGGATGCACCCGGCCCACGGTCGACACCCGGCGGTCCAGCGTGTCGTCGGCCCGGGTCTGGGTCGACACCGGGGACGTCTCGGTCATGCCGTAGCAGATGGTCACCTCGGTCATCCCCATCCGTTCGACGACCTGCTTCATCACCTCGACCGGGCACGGTGAGCCGGCCATGATGCCGGTGCGCAGCGAGCTCAGGTCATAGGACTCGACATCGGGATGGTTGAGCTCGGCGATGAACATCGTCGGCACCCCGTAGAGCGAGGTGCACCGCTCGGCGGCCACCGCGTGCAGCGTCGCCGCCGGGTCGAATGCCGGCGCCGGGATCACCATCGTCGCACCGTTCGTCACGGCGCCCAGGGTGCCCATCACCATGCCGAAGCAGTGGTAGAACGGCACCGGGATGCACACCCGGTCGTCGGGGGTGTAGCCGCAGAGCCGGCCCACGAAATAGCCGTTGTTCACGATGTTCTGGTGGGACAGGGTGGCGCCCTTGGGGAATCCGGTCGTCCCCGACGTGTACTGGATGTTGATCGGATCGTCGGCGGACAGGGCCGCGCCCATCTCGGCCAGGGCGGCGCGGTCGGCCGGTCCGGCGTCGCGGCCGGTGGCCAGCAGCTCGTCCCAGCCGGGCCGGCCGATCAGCACGGCGGCCCGCAGGTCGGGGCAGGCCGGCCGGACCTGGTCGATCATCGCGGCGTAGTCGGAATTCTTGAAGGACGGCGCGGCCACCAGCAGCGAGATGCCGGACTGGTTCAGCACGTACTCCAGCTCGTGCACCCGGTAGGCCGGGTTGATGGTGACCAGGATGGCGCCGATCCGGGCCGAGCCGAACTGCACCAGCGTCCATTCCGGCAGGTTGGGCGCCCAGATGCCGATCCGGTCGCCACGGCGCACCCCGGCGGCCAGCAGTCCGAGCGCGACGTCGTCGGCGGCGTCCCGCAGCTGGGCGTAGGTCCACCGGCGTCCGCTCGGGACGTCGACCAGCGCCGGCGCGTCCGGCCGGTCCGCGGCCGCCCGGTCGAGCACCGCGCCGATGGTGTCGCCCAGCAGCGGCACGTCCGACGTGCCCGACGAGTACGACGCGACGGTCACCATGAGCCCTCCTCGTGGGCGCTCCACACCGAACGCTCCACCCCCCGATCCAACACCCGTCAGGCGTCGGCCGCCTCGATCCCGGCCGGGCCGGCGGGCCGCCGGACCAACCACCACGCGGACGCGGCGCCGACCAGGGCGAGCGCGGTGACCACGAGGAAGGTCACCGCGTATCCGAGGTTGGAGGCCTCGCGCGCCGGGATCAGATAGCTCTGCACGTAGGCCCCGAAGTCGGACACCTTGAGCCCGGTCTGCTCGTCACCGATGATGATGTCCTTCAGCTTGCCGAGGGTCTCGGCGTCCAGGTCGGGCCCGGGCGCGGCGTCCTGGGCGGCATAGAACTTGACCAGGTACACCTGGTGGAACACGGCGTACAGGACCGCGATACCCAGGGCGCCACCGCCCTGTTCGGCGGTCGCCGAGACGCCGGACGCCTGGCCCTGGTCGTCGTCGGGAATGCTGTCGACGGTCACCGGGTCGTTCACCGTCAGCACGATGGCCAGGCCGGTGCCGTAGGCGAGCAGGCCGGGCAGCAGCCACAGGTAGCTGTCCAGCGAGACGGTCGCCGCGAGCAGCATTCCGGACGCCGCCAGGATGAGAAAACCGCAGGTCATCGGGGCGCGCCCACCGGACCGGTCGTACCAGCGCCCGGTCAGCGGGGCGAGCAGGACCATCGGCAGGGTGGTCGGGATCAGGGCGAGGCCGGCCAGGCCCGGGTCCATCTGCAGGTTCAGGATCAGCAGCAGCGGAAAGATCAGGCCAAGACCCATCTCGGCCATGCCGGCCAACCCCTGGCTGACGGTCGCGCCCAGGTAATTGCGGTGCCGGCGCAGCAGCGAGAAGCTCATCAGCGGGTTGTGCGCCCGGCGCTCCCGCCGGACGAACAGCCCGCCGGCGACCATCGCGACGAGCACCGGCACCCAGACTCCGGGGCTGGTGAGTGGCCAGACCGCCGTCTGGGAGAGGCCGAACACGAGCCCGACGAGCGTGACGCACAGCAGCAGCGATCCGCTCAGGTCCACGTGCACCCGGCCCGACCGCGGCGGGTCGGCCGGCACCGCGCGCAGGGCGCACCACAGCACGATCAGCAGCAGCGGCAGGTTGATCAGCAGAACGGCCCGCCAGCTGATCAGCGACGTCAGCGCGCCGCCGATGGTCGGGCCGAGCGCGCCGGCGATCGCCGCGGTCCCGCCCATGGTGCCCAGGGCACGGCCCCTGCCCTCCGGTGGGTACGCCGAACTGATGATCGCCACGGTCGCCGGCAGCATCAGCGCCCCGCCGGCGCCCTGCACCACCCGGGCCACCAGCAGGATCCAGAACGCCGGGGCGAGCCCGGCGACCGCGGACGCGCCGCCGAACAGGGCCGAACCGAGCAGGAAGATCCGGCGCCGGCCGAGCAGGTCGCCGAGCCGGCCCCCCAGCACCAGCAGGCCGGCCAGCGGCAGCAGGCTGGCGTTGAGCACCCATTGGGCCGACGCCGAGCCGATGCGGAAGGTGTTCATGACGTCCGGCAGGATCAGCGGGACCGCGGTCTGGTCGACCAGGATCATCGCGTTGGCCAGCGTCATGCTGACCAGCACCAGGCGCAGCGACGACGCCGTGGCCCGACCGTTCATGGCGACCCCCTCACCCGGGGCCGCGGGTGCCCGGGCTGGGCACCGGGACCCCGGTCGCGCAAGATGACCATGATGACGGACGAGCTGCACTATCACGAGGCCCGCCGGCTGATCGCCCTGCTCCGCGACCGGCAGATCAGCGCGCGCGAGCTGCTGCAGGTGCACCTGGACCGCATCGCCGCGGTGAACCCGCAGATCAACGCGATCGTCACGCTCACCCCCGAGCTGGCGTTCGCCCGGGCCCACGAGCTGGACCAGCTGGCCGCGCGCGGCGAGTTCGCGGGCCCGTTGCACGGGCTGCCGATGGCGCACAAGGACAACCATCTGACGGCGGGGATCCGGACCACGTTCGGGTCGCGGCTGCGGGCGGACCTGGTGCCCGACACCGACGACCTGGTCGTGGAGCGGCTGCGGGCGGCCGGGGTGGTGACCATCGGCAAGACCAACATCCCGGAGTTCGCCGCCGGCGGGCACACCTTCAACGAGGTGTTCGGGGTGACCCGGAACCCCTACGACCGGTCGGTCACGGCCGGCGGCTCCTCGGGCGGGGCGGCGGCGGCGCTGGCCGCCGGGCTGCACCCGTTGGCCGACGGCAACGACATGGGCGGCTCGCTGCGGCTGCCGGCCGGCTACTGCAACGTCGTCGGGCTGCGGCCCACGGCCGGCCGGGTCCCGGTCCACCCGGCCGCCGATGGGTTCGTCGGCCTGTCCGTCGCCGGTCCCATGGCCCGCACCGTGGACGACCTGGCCCTGCTGCTGTCCGTGCTCGCCGGCCCGGACGGCCGGTCGCCGATCTCGCTGGAGGAGCCCGGCTCGACCTTCGCCGACGTGCCCGCCGGCGGGCTGGCCGGCGCGCGGATCGCGTTCTCCCCGGACCTGGGCGGGCTGGTCGACGTCGAGCCGGAGGTGGCGGCGATGGTCCGGGCAGCCGCCGCCGTGTGCGAGACCCACGGCGCGGTCGTCGAGGAGGGCTGCCCGGACCTGGACGGTGCCGACGAGTGCTTCCGCACCCTGCGGGCCTGGCAGTTCGAGGCCACGCTGGGGGCCGAACTGGACGCCGGTGCCGATCTGGTCAGGCCCAGCCTGCTGGCCAACATGCGGGCCGGGCGGCCGCTCACCGGACCGCAGGTGGGACGGGCCGCCGTGCTCCGGACGACGCTGTTCCACCGGATGCGGGAGTTCCTGGACGGGTTCGACGCGCTGCTGCTGCCGGTCGCTCCGCTGCCGGCGTTCCCGGTCGAGATGCAGTACCCGGAGACGGTGGCCGGGGTCGACCAGCCGGATTACCTGGGGTGGATGCGACCGGTCTGCCACATCACCGTCACCGGCCATCCAGCGCTGTCGGTGCCCGGTGGCTTCAGCGCCGCGGGGACGCCGCTCGGCCTGCAGATCGTCGGCCGGCACCGCGGGGAGCGGGCCCTGCTGGGCCTGGCCCGGGGGTTCGAGGCGGTCACCGGGCACGGCCGGCGCCGGCCCGCGCTGTCAACCGGGCCGCAGGCGTGACCGGTCCTCGGACGGTGCGTGACCGGATCGGGGGCGGTCGGGGCGGACACGCCCACCGAGCGCCACGGCCGGGCGGGCCGTCCGTGTTGGAATGGCACCCGGGAATGACAGCCGTGTCTTTCGGCTGCCGAGATGTGCGTGATTCCGGGAGGACCCCGAGGTGGATACCGCTGCCGCGCCGCAGCCGAACGGCGACAGGGCCCCGGGCCAGGGGACCGAGCTGGGCCGTCGCGACCGCGACATCCTGGCCTTCGAACGCCAGTGGTGGCAGTACGCGGGGGCCAAGGAGCAGGCGATCAAGGAGCGGTTCGACCTCTCGCCGACCCGGTACTACCAGGTGCTGAACGAGATCATCGACAATCCGGCCGCGCTGGCCGAGGATCCGCGGCTGGTCCGGCGGCTGCGGCGGCTGCGCACCAGCCGGCAGAAGACGCGTTCCGCGCGCCGGCTCGGCTTCGAGGTCTGAGCCCGGGCGCCACCCGGATCGCCGCCCGGACCCCGCTGCCAGGGACCCACTGCCCGGGTCCGACCGTCCGGGCCGTCCGGCCGTCCGGCCGTCCGCACGGTGACCCGGCCAGCGGGGTCTTCCCGCCCGGCTCGACGGCGCGGCCTACGGCAGCCGCCGCCACGCCGTCCGCGGGCGGCGCCGGGTGCCCTGCTGGTGCGGCGCCGGGGACCCGTCGGGCAGCCGGCCGGCCACCCGCTGCCGCCGCGGCATCCGCATCCGCACCCGGCGGCTGGACCGGCGGGTGCGCCCGCCCGTCGTCCGCCACAGCTCCGGGTGATGCTTGAGGTGGTTGTACTTCCACACCGCGTACGGGATGTGCAGCAGGTAGACGACCATGCCGATCACGGTGACGAGTTCGGGCTGGTAGAACAGCGCCGCGACGCCCAGCACCAGCAGGATCAGCATCGGCACGATGAACTGCGGCGGCAGTCGGACCGATTTCAGGGCGATGGTCGGCACCCTGGACACCATCAGGAAGCCGATCAGCGCGATCCAGATCGACACGACCCACGGCACCGCCCACGGCCCGTCGGGGCCGAGCCGGTTGGTCAGCAGCAGCGGCGCGGTCACGATCAGGCCACCGGCCGGGGTCGGCACCCCGGTGAAGAAGCCCTTGGCCCACGGCTTGGGCTCGTCGTCGAGCAGCGAGTTGAACCGGGCCAGCCGCAGGGCGGCGCACACCGCGAACAGCAGGCACACGACCCAGCCGTAGCCCTGGCCCTCGTCCCGCAGCAGCCAGACGTACATCACCAGGGCCGGCGCGACGCCGAACGAGATGCAGTCCGAGAGGGAGTCCAGCTCGGCCCCGACCCGGCTCTGCGAGCGGAGCCAGCGGGCGGCCGGCCCGTCCAGGGAGTCCAGGACGGCCGCGGTCGCGATGGCGCCGACCGAGAGCAGCCATTGCCCGCTCATCGCGAACGCCACCGAGGTCAGGCCCGCGCACAGGGCCATCACGGTGATCGCGTTGGGCAGGAACCGGACGCCCGGAACCCCGCCCATCAGCCCGCGGTCCCGATCGTCCCGGCCAGGTCGGCCAGTACCGTCTCGCCGCCGACGGCCCGCTGGCCCAGGCGGACCAGCGGGCGGGTGCCGGACGGCAGGTAGGTGTCCAGCCGGGACCCGAACCGGATCAGGCCGTAGGTGTCGCCGGTGGCCACCGGTTGCCCGGCCCGGACGTCACAGACGATCCGGCGGGCGACCAGGCCGGCGATCTGGGTGACGACCACCGGACCGGCCACGGACGGGTCGGCCGGGTCGATGAGCAGCGAGTTCCGTTCGTTGTCGTCGGAGGCCTTGTCCAGGTCGGCCGACAGGAAGGCCCCCGGCCGGTAGGCCACCTCGCGGATCACCCCGCCGATCGGCACCCGTTGGATGTGCACGTCGAAGATCGACAGGAAGATCGAGACCCGCACCAGCGGCGTGGCCGGCAGGCCCAGTTCGGGCGGCGGCGACGCATCGGTGATGAGGCTGACCAACCCGTCGGCGGGGGCGACCACCAGGCCGGTGCCATCCGGACCGACCCGCGCCGGGGCCCGGAAGAAGGCCGCGGAGCCGGCGGCCGCGGCCAGCCCGACGGTGGTGACCACCCGGCCGGCCCGGCGCAGGCCGAGGGTGCGCAGCAGCAACCGGCCGGCCAGGGTCGCCCCGGCGGCGCCCAGGACGATGGGCCGCCCGCCCGGGTGGATCGGTGGGATGGTGGAGCGGATGAGCCCGACCATGTGCGAGCCGGGTCGTGTGTCGGCCATTGCGGGTCGTTCGCCTGCCCTTTCGTCATCGGGGACGCTGCGAGGAGAAGTTCCGCCCGACGTTCGGATGGGCACAACGGTAGCCCAGGCGGGGGCCCGGAGTGCGACAGTGCAGCGGTGTCGCGACGAGCGGCCGGTCACAGGGCCGGCGCGGCAGCGGCCCTGCGGTGCCCGGGTGGGACCCGGTCCCACCCCGGGTAGGTTGGTCCGGTGACCGGGCTCACCGACGACGCGGACCAGTCGGCCCGTCCGGCCGCGCTCCCACGGGTGGCGGTGGCCGACGTCGCGGTCCGGATGTTCGCCGAGCAGGGCTTCCAGGCGACGTCGGCGACGGCCATCGCCGAGGCCGCCGGGGTCTCCCGCAGCACCTTCTTCCGGCACTTCCGGTCGAAGGAGGACGTGATCTTCGCCGACCACGACGAGCTGCTCGGGTCGATCACCGACTTCCTGGCCCGCGACCACGCCGACCCCTACCGCGCGGTGTGCGAGGCGGCGACCATGGTGTTCCGCCGGTTCCGCGACCGGCTGCCGATCGTCCAGCTCCGGGACCGGGTCGTCCGGGAGACCCCGGAGCTGCGCGACCGCGAACTCATCACGACCAGCCGGTACGAGCGGCTGATGGTCAGCTATCTGCGCCGGCGGCTGCCGGACCAGCCGCCCCTGCCCGCCATCCGGTTCGTGGCCGCGGTCATCGCCACCCACAACTACGAGCTGCGGCGGCTGCTGCGGTCCACCCAGCCGGTGGACGAGCGGGAGCTGACCGCCGAACTCGACCGGGTCCGGGCGTTGCACGGGGTCGGCCCGGTCGTCGACGCGCCGGTCGCGCCGGCCGACGTCGTGGTCGCGGTGTTCCCGGCCAGCACGTCGCCGGACCGGGTGGCGGCCGCCGTCCGCGACCAGCTGGCCGGCCGCCGGCCGGGCTGAGGCACCGGTCCGGACGGGGCCGCCCCGGACGGGGCTCGGCCGGATCAGGGCGCGTACATCTCGTGCATCTCGGTCACCCGACCGTCCGTGATGACCAACCGGTAGGTCGAGGTCGCCTGGGTGATCCGCTGGGCGACCTTCTCCAGCGAGCCGGGCACCGACGCCGACCCGTCGAGCACCGTGATGGTGGCGTCCGGGCTGACCGCGAGGGTGCGCAGGGCCGGGTTGTTGTTGCGCCAGTAGTAGCCGGTGCACCAGTTGTTGCTGGTGTCGGTGACGCCGTCCTCGGCACAGGCCTTCTGGGCGTCCGCCCCGGTGAAGTAGGCGATCCGGTCGAGGCTGACGGTGCCGGCGGCGACGTCGACGGCTGTGATGAATCCGTACTGCTCGCCGGTCAGGTCGGTCGCCGGCGGCGCGGACGCGGTGGTCACCGCCGTGACGGTGAGGGTGGTGACGACCGCGGACGGTCTCGATGCGGACGCCGACGGGCTGGGGGAGGGGATCGCGGCCGAAGGGTTGGCGGTCGCGGACCCGGCCGTGGGCGTCCCGCACGCGGCGACGCCGACGGCGGACAGCATCAGGGCGCCGAGCGCCATCGACCGCCACCCGCCGGTTCGCCCTCCGGCCCGCCCACCCATCGGCCGAGGATAGCCGGGTGGCCGGAGGGCCGCCGGTCAGTGCCCCATCATGGGCCGGCTGGGGCCGACGTCGTTCGGGTCGTGCACCAGACCGAGCTGCTTCTCCATCTCCTCCAGCGGGACGCCCTTGGTCTCCGGCATGACCTTGATGACCCAGACGAGCTGGCCGACCATGCAGATGCCGAAGATCAGGAACGCGGTGCCGCCGCCGAGGGCGCCGGCGATGCCCGGGAACGTCCACGACACGATCGCCGCGAACACCCAGTGGGTCAGGCTGCCGAACGACTGGCCCCGGCCCCGGATCCGGTTGGGGAAGATCTCGGAGATGAACACCCAGATCACCGCGCCCTGACCGAAGGCGTGCGCGGCGATGAAAACCATCAGGCCGACCAGCACCAGCACGCTGGAGAAGCCGCTGAAGTTGCCGCTGTAGAGGTAGAAGATCGCCGCCAGGCCGAGCAGGCTGATCAGGTAGCCGATCGAGCCGACCAGCATCAGCCGGCGCCGGCCGAGCTTGTCGATGACGGTCAGCGCGGCCATGGTGGCGATCAGGTTGACCAGGCCGACCGCGACACTCTCCAGGAAGGCGGCGTTCTCGCCCGCCCCGGCCATCCGGAACACCTCGGGGGCGTAGTAGAGCACCGCGTTGATGCCGGACAGCTGGTTGAACGCCGCGATGGCGAAGGCGAGCAGGATGACCTTGCGGTGCTCCCGGGTGAAGAACGGCACCGTCGGCGCGTTCTCGGCCGCCCGGAGCGAGGTGGTGACCTCGTCGATCTCGAACCGGGCCTCCGCCTCG
>NZ_JBMDXT010000316.1:0-4836 GCF_048594475.1 Nakamurella sp.
CCGGTAGCTGGGCCTTCATCTCGCCGTTCGCCGCGTCGCCCGGGCCCTACGTCACGCCCGGACCCGACCGCCCGGCCGCCGACGTCCCGGCCGGTCCCGATGGCCGTCCCGCCGACCCGCCGACGGGTCCGCTGGCGGCCGCGCCCTTCGGCCGGCCCGAGTCGGGCCCGGGTGGCGGCCCGGGGTGGCAGAACGCCGCCACCGGCGCGGTCGGCGGCGGGTCGTGGGTCCCCGGCGGCCCGTACCCGGGGCCGGATCAGTCGCCATCGGCCGGCGGGGCCGGACCCCGCGACGGGGCGGGGCACGGGTCCCCGGTCGAGTCCCCGACCTGGGGAGCGCCGGCCGCCGGTGGGGCCGGCGGCCGGCCCGGCCGGTGGAAGACCTGGCAGAAGGTGGCCGCCGGCGGCGTCCTGGCGGGCGTCGTCGCGATCGGCGGGGTGGCCGCGGTCACCGCGGCCCACGCCTCGTCCGGGACGTCCGGCAGCCAGTCCGGGTTCGCCGGCGGCGGCGGCGGGTACGGCTTCGGCGGGACCGGTCGGGCCGACGGAACCGGCACCCGCGGCGGGTTCGCCGGCGCGATGGCCCTGGCCGATGCGCTGCACGGGGACTTCGTGGTCGCCGACGGCAGCACGACCAGGACGATGCGGATGCAACGCGGCGAGCTGACCGCCGTCGCCGGCACCTCGATCACGGTGGCCAGCACCGACGGCTACACGACCACCTACACGGCCGGCTCCGGCGTCGACGTCTCCGGCCTGAGCACCGGCGAGACCGTCCTGGTGATCGGCACGGTCGACGGCGACACGGTGACCGCGACCTCGGTGACGTCCGGTACCGGCGGGGAGATGGGCGCCGGGTCCGGCCAGGGCGGGACCGGGACCGGCGGCCAGACCCGGGAACGTCCCGATGGCATGACGCCGCCCGACGGGATGGCGCCGCCGGACGGACTGACGCCGCCCGACGACGCGTCCGGCGCGGCCCCGCCGACCGCCTGACCGTCCCCCTCCCGGGCGCGGCGAGGCTGCTTCGCTGATCAAACCCGCGCCGAACCGGACAGAATGCTCGCGCAGGCGCGGCTTTGATCAGCGAACCGGGCGCGGCGAGGCTGCTTCGCTGATCAAACCCGGGCCGAACCGGACAGAACGCTCGCGAAGGCGCGGCTTTGATCAGCGAACCGGGCGAACCGGGGTGGGCCGGGCGGTCAGACCGGCCGCGGGTGGGCCAGGGCGACGGTCAGCTCGGCGACGGTGTCGGGGTCGTCGAGCCGGTCACCGAACAGCTCGCGCAGCTGACCCACCCGGTACCGGACGGTCTGCGGGTGCACGTGCAGCGCCCGGGCCACCTCGTCCCGGCGGCCGCGCAGCAGCACCCAGGCGCGCAGCGTCTCGACCAGCCGGTCGGCGCTGGCGTCCCGGAGCTGCGCCAGCGGGGCCAGCGCGTGCGCGCGCAGATCGGCCAGCGCATCGGCGTCCGCGGTGACGACCAGCGCGGCGAGCTGCTCCTCGGTGTCGACCACCCCGTCCCGGCCGGGCAGCTGCAGGCGCATCGCCCGCAGCACCCGCCGGTACGACAGGTGCACCAGATTCCAGGGTTTCGCCGGGCCGAGCCAGGCGTTCAGACCGCGCAGGGCCCGGGTCACCGCGGCCCGCCCGGGACCGTCGGCGTCGGGCACGAGCAGCAGGGTCACCGCGGACTGCTCGTCGGGCGCGAGACCGGGCAGCTCGTCGCTGCGCAGCGTGCGTTCGTCCAGGCGGGTGACCGCCCGGGACGCGTGCCCGGTCGGCCGGACGACCGCGGCCAGGGTGGTGGTCGGCCGCCAGCCGGCCCGGTCCGCGGCCTCCTGCAGCCGGGCGGTCGATTCACCGGCCCGAAGGTCCCGGACCAGCAGGGCCAGGTACCGGTCGCGCACCCGGCCGGTGGTCGCCAGCTCGTCCGAATGACCCGCCGCGCTGGCCGCGGACAGCTCGTCGATGTAGGCGAAGACCAGCTCGGCGAACCGGGCCATCGTGCCGGCCGGCAGGTCCGTCTCGACCGCCGCCCGGGAGAACTGACGCCACGATTCCCGGGCCCCGATCCGGTAGGCGGCCAGCAGCGCCTCCATCGACCGGCCGGCCCGGGCCTCGCCCCGGCCCAGCGCGTAGGCGCCGTCCAGCGCGGGGGAGCGCGGTCCGGCCGTCCCGCTGGGCCGCGCGGCCAGCTTCAGGAAGCCGCCGAGGGCCACCTCGACCGCCGATCGGATGTTCGCCCCGATCGGGCCGGACAGCGCGTCGGTGTAGGGCGGGACCTGTTCGATGATGGCCTGCACGGTCAACTCGGCGACCGCCGGGAGCCGCGACCGGAGCAGGGTCAGCGTGCGCTCGCCCAGGTCGCGCGCGGCGGCGTCGGCGGACGTGCCGTGAGCGTGTTCGATTGTCACCCTCAGTCACCCTTTGTTCGCGACGAACAAGATCAACCCGAAATTTCACGTCGACGACGCAGGAAACTAGTCGTCAGTAACAGGCAGAGTAGCTCTTATGACCGCAACCGACGGGGGACAAGAGCGCGACCGCGGGGTTCGCGATCGTCTGCGTCGCCGACTGTGGTCGGTCGCCGAGGCGATGGCCTCGCCCCGGCGACCCGAGGACTACCTGGACATGTTCCACCCGTTGCGCCGCGGCGCCGACTTGCGGGGGAGGGTGGTCGCGGTCCGGCCAGAAGCCGGCGACGCGGTCACCGTGGTACTGCGGCCGGGAGCGGCGTGGCGACCCCACGTCCCGGGCCAGTACGTCCGGGTAGGCCTCGACGTCGACGGCATCCGGCGGTGGCGCTCGTACTCGATCACCAGCCCGCCGGTCACCCCGGACGGCACCATCTCGATCACCGCGCGCGCCGTGGCCGGCGGCATCGTCAGCGCGCATCTGGCCCAACGGCTGGCCGCCGGCGATCTGGTCCACCTGGACCAGGCCTGCGGCGACTTCGTCCTGCCCGATCCGGCGCCGGCCAAGGTGCTGTTCATCACCGGTGGCAGCGGCATCACGCCGGTCATCGGCATGCTCCGCTCCGGCCTGCAGCGGCTGCGCGACGTCGTGCTGGTGCACTCGGACGCGACCCGGGCCGGCGTCATGTTCGGCCCCGAGCTGCGCGAGCTGGCCGCCGGCGGACGGATCCGGCTCGTCGAGAAGCACACGTCCCGCGCCGGGCGGCTGGCCATGGACGAGCTGCGCGACCTGGTGCCGGACCTGCTCGAGCGCGAGTCCTGGGCCTGCGGGCCGGCCGGGCTGCTCGACGAGATCGAGTCCTACTGGACCGATCTCGAGGCGGGTCCGCGGTTGCACACCGAACGCTTCCGCACGACGCTGGCCGCCCCCGGTGAGGGCGGGACGGTCGAGTTCACCGCCGGCGGGGCCACCGTCGACTGTGCCGGCACGTCGTCCATCCTGGACGCCGCCGAGTCCGCCGGCGTGCTGATGCCGTCGGGATGCCGCATGGGCATCTGCTTCTCGTGCGTGCTGCCGCTGCGCGAGGGCACCGTGCGCGACCTGCGCACCGGCGAGATCACCCGGGCCGAACCGGGCGACGGGGTGCTGGTGCAGACCTGCGTCTCCGCCGCGGCCGGGGCCTGCCGCATCGACAACTGATCATCTGCAAGACTTTCCACGACAAAGGAGTACATCGATCCGATGACCGTGATCCAGCGCAAGGACGTCAACCCGATCGCCCACCTGACCGCCGACGACATCACCGAGATCGGCCGGCGGCTGGACGAGATCCGGGCCGAGGTGATCGCCACCCGCGGTGAGCGGGACGCGGCCTACATCCGCCGGGTGATCGACGTGCAGCGCAAGTTGGAGCTCGGCAGCCGGATCGTGCTGTTCGCCTCGCTGTTCCCGCCGGCCTGGATCCTGGGGACGGCCGGGCTGTCGGTGGCCAAGATCCTGGAGAACATGGAGATCGGCCACAACGTCATGCACGGCCAGTGGGACTGGATGCGTGACCCCAAGATCCACTCGACCACCTGGGAATGGGACAACGCCTCCCCGGCCGAGCAGTGGAAGCACGCGCACAACGAGTTGCACCACACCTACACCACCGTGGTCGGCCGCGACAACGACCTGGGCTACGGCATCATGCGGGTCGACGAGGACCAGCGCTGGCACCCCGTGTACCTGCTGCAGCCGCTGTGGTGCTTCCTCAATGCCTGCTTCTTCGAATTCGGCATCGCCGCCTACGATCTGGAGCTGGGCAAGAGCCTGGCCGACAAGAAGATCCGGAGCAGCCCGCAGTTCAAGGCCCGGGCCCGGCAGGTGCTGCGCAAGATCCGCAACCAGTCCCTCAAGGACTACGTGGTCCACCCGCTGTTGACCGGACCGGCGTTCCTGACCACCATGGCCGCCACCGCCACGGCCAACCTCGTGCGCAACCTGTGGACGAACTCGGTCATCCTGTGCGGCCACTTCCCCGAGGGCGTCGAGACGTTCGAGAAGCACTCGATCGAGGGTGAGACCAAGGCGCAGTGGTACCTGCGCCAGATGCTCGGATCGGCCAACATCTCCGGCGGCCGGGCGATGCACATCATGACCGGCAACCTGTCGTACCAGATCGAGCACCACCTGTTCCCGGATCTGCCCAGCAACCGGTATCAGGAGATCGCGCCGAAGGTGAAGCAGCTCTTCGACGACTACGGGCTGAACTACGTCACCGGTCCGCTGCCCAAGCAGGTCGGATCGGCCTGGGCCAAGGTGTTCCGGCTGTCGCTGCCCAACGAGCTGGCGCTCAAGCTCAAGCGGCGCCGGCCGGCCCGCGCGCTGCCGGCACCGGCGCTCCTGCGGTCGCGGCCGGCCGCCCCGACCCCGGAGC
>NZ_JBMDXT010000317.1:0-2884 GCF_048594475.1 Nakamurella sp.
GATGCCCGGGCCGGCGATGCGCGGGCGGGCGGCCTGCCGCCGGACGATGCCCGGACCGGCGATACGCCGGCGGGCGATGCGCCGACGGGCGAGGGGCCGGAGCCCGTGCCGCCGGCCGAGGCCGGTCGGGCCGCGGCGACGGGACCGGCGGCCCGCAAGCCCGGACGGCCGCGGGAACACCGCGCCGACCGGGCGATCATCGGCTCCACGCTGGAGATCTTCGCCGACGAGGGGTATCACGCCCTGACGATCGAGGCGGTCGCCGCGAGTGCCGGGGTGGGCAAGGCGACCATCTACCGGCGATGGCCGGGGAAGAAGGAACTGGTCATCGACGCGCTCGCCTCGCTCAACGACGAGCTCATGGCAGCGAAGGCGCATCTGCCGCCGACGATCGAGGACTGCCTGCGCATGGTCCTGCACCACCTGACGACCCGGGACCCGGAAAGTCTGCTGGGCCGGATCACGCCGCGGATGCTGGTGTACAGCGAGAGCCAGCCGGACCTGTACGCGGAGTATTTCGACCGGGTGATCGTGCCGCGGCGCCGGTGGCTCAACGACTTGCTGCGCGAGGGCGTCGCGCGCGGCGTCCTCCGGCCCGACCTCGATGTGGAGATCGCCGCGCTGGCCCTGGTCGGCCCGGCGCTGATGCCGGCCCGCGGGCTCGGGGTGCCGGCCACCGGCGCCGATCTGGCGGACCGTCTGTTCGACGTGCTCTGGCCGGCCTTCCGGGCCGATCCGGATGGCCGGACCCCTTCGGGCTCCGGCCGGGCCGCGATCAGCGACTGAGCTCGCGCATCCCGTCCGCGAGGGCGTTGAGCTGATCGATCCGGTCGGCCAGTTCAGGCGCACCGGTCAGCGGCGCCGGACCCGGACCGACGCCGGACGGCCCTGCCGAACCGGGGCCCGTCCCGACCCCCGGGGCCGCCGCGCCCGGGCCACGGGCCGCCAGCGCACCCGCGGCGGCGCCACCCACCTGCGGGGCCGTGTTCGGGTCGAGCCGGCCCGGGTCACCCTGGGCCAGTCTCCGGGAGGCGGTCGCGGCCTCGTTCGCCGCGGCCACCAGCCGGCCGTAGCCGGCCACCCCGTCCTCGATCTCCCGCCGCATCTCGGCGATCGTGCCGTCGAGCCCGCCACCGACGTCGGCGGCGGCCCGTCGCCGGGCCCGGATCAGGGTCGATGCCTGGGCCGCACGGTCGCGCAGCCGCCGTTCGGTCTCGTCGGCGGCGGCGATCACCTCGGCCCGGACGGCGCGCACCGAATCGTCCTCCACCAGCCCGATCATGGCGACCAGTCGACGCAGACCGTCCGAGTAGCCGTCCAGCCGGGCCATCGGGCCCCGCAACTCGGCGGCGACCGCCACCCGGCGGGGCGACGGCGGCGGCAGGGCGGCCACGACACGGGTCCGTTGCCGCAGGTCAGATGCTGCCCGGACACCGCGGGTCACACACAGCGTGAGCACCACGGTCAGGAACACCAGCGCGACGATCGCCGCCGCGGAGAGCCCGCCGATCGCCACCACCCCGGCCCCGCCGGCCACGGTGACGACGGAGGCCGCCGACCAGGCGCGCAGCCGTCGTTGCGCGGCTCGCCGGCGCCGGCGGGCCACCTGGGCCGGTTCACGACGCGACCGCACCGCCTCGGCGGCCGTCGCCCCGACCTGGGCGGCCAGGTCCAGCCCCGATCCGACGACGGCGCCGGAGGAGAAGACCTCGACAGCGGTCTTGCGCATCGGAACCGCCGCCATCAGGTCTGCTGGTTGGGCAACGCCGCCGGCGTGGCCGGTGCGGCCGTGGTGCCGGTCGCGCCGTCGATCGACCGGGGCTGCTGGGCCGCCAGCTCGGGATGCAGCTGCGCCCGCAGCTGGTCGAGCCGGGCGGACCCGGCCATGTCGAGCGTCGACTTCTGCACCTCGAGCATCCGGCCCTCGACCGAGTCGGAGTGCAGTTCGGCCGCGCCCAACGCGTTGGCGTACCGCCGTTCGATCTTCTCCCGCACCTCGTCCAGCGACGGCGTGTTGCCCGGCGCCTGCAGCGCCGACATCGACTGCAGGGAGGCCGACACCTGCTCCTGCATCTTCGCCTGCTCCAGCTGGGAGAGCAGCTTGGTGCGCTCGGCCAGCTTGGACTGGAGCTGCATGGCGTTGTTCTCGACCGCCTTCTTCGCCTGCTGCGCCGCCTGGAGGGCCTGGTCGTGCATCTTCTTCAGGTCTTCCATCTGCTGCTCGGCGGCGACCAGCTGGGTGGCGAAGGCCTGCGCGGTCTGCTCGTACTTGTCGGCCTCGGCCGCGTTGCCCTTGGCCCGCTGCTCGTCGGCCAGCACCAGGGCCTGCCGCGCCGAGGACGAGAGCCGCTCGACGTCACCCATCTGCCGGGTCAGCTTCATCTCGAGCTGCCGCTGGTTCCCGATCACCGCCGCCGCCTGCTGGGACAGGGCGGCGTGCTGACGCTGGGCGTCCTCGATGGCCTGCTGGATCTGCACCTTCGGATCGGCGTATTCGTCGACCTTGGACGAGAACAGGGCCATCAGGTACTTCCAGGCCTTGGTGAAGGGATTCGCCATGATGATGTCCTCTCGCCAGTTGCACGCTCCCGCGCCCCCGCACGTTCGCGGTGTTACTCATCGTTCCAGGTCGGCCGCCGAGGTTCCACCCACCGCGATCAACCCGGGGATCAATTCGGGCAGGCCCCGGACCGCCCGACCCGGCGCCTCGGGGTTCACCCCGAGCCCGGACCCCGGGTTCCCGCGGGCCGGTCCCACCGGCCGGCGGAGCGAGCGCGGCCCCCGCCGGAACCCGTTCGGAGCAGGCCGGGCCCGCCCGCTTGGTTACAGTGACGGTCCGCGCCCGTCGTCCGGCAGCCGGTAGACCGCGTCGACCCGGCCGCGC
>NZ_JBMDXT010000318.1:0-2579 GCF_048594475.1 Nakamurella sp.
GGCGGCCGGCCCGGGGCCGGTCCCGGCCCCGACCGGGCCGACGCGGCCCTGCTCGATCGGGTCGACCGGTGGTCGCGGCCGCACGCGGGCGGTCGTTGATGGAGCGCACGTCCGACACCCCCGAGCGGCCGGGACCCGAGCCGGTGGCCCGGGTCCTCGTGGTCGACGACGAGCCGCAGCTGCTGCGGGCGCTGCGGATCAACCTGGCCGCGCGGCACTACGAGGTGGACACCGCCGACGACGGCGAGAGCGCCCTGCGGATCGCCGCCGCCCGGTCCCCGGATCTGGTCGTGCTCGACCTCGGGCTGCCGGACGTCGACGGGGTGGACGTCATCCGGACGCTGCGCGGCTGGACCGAGGTGCCGATCATCGTGCTGTCCGGCCGGGCCGGCAGCGCGGACAAGGTCCACGCGCTGGACGCCGGGGCCGACGACTACGTCACCAAGCCGTTCAGCCTGGACGAACTGCTGGCCCGGATCCGCGCGGTGACCCGGCGGTCCGGCCGGGCCGAGCCGCCGACCGTCACCGTGGGCCGGCACCGGATCGACCTCGGGGACCACACGATCGTCAGCGACGGCGGGGACCCGCCGCACCTGACCCGGACGGAGTGGCAGCTGCTCGAGATCCTCGCCGCCCACCCGGGAAAGCTCATCACCCAGAGCAGCCTGCTGCAGCAGGTGTGGGGACCCGGGTACGAGTCGCAGACCCACTACCTGCGCCAGTACATGGCCCACCTGCGCCGCAAGCTCGAGAACGATCCCGGCCGGCCCCGCCACCTGCTGACCGAACCGGGTATGGGCTACCGCTTCTCGCCCTGACGCCGCCCTGTCCCCTCGGCCTCGTCCCCGGCCCCGTCCCCGTCCCCGCCACTCCAGTCCCCCCGGCCCCGGCCCCGCCACTCCGCCCACCCACTCCTGTTGATCATGGGAAGAGTGCGGGAATGCCGGCCGGAAACCCGCACTCTTCCCATGATCAACTGGTCGGCGGGGTGGGGGGTGGTGCGGCGGCGTGCAGGGCGCCCAGGGCCATCGCCCGCAGCAGCGCCGCCATCCGCGCGGCGCCCAGCCGGGCGCTGTGCGGGGTGGAGTTGATCAGCCCGAAGGCGGCGTGCGCGGCGGCCCGGGCCCGGGTCTCGTCCGCACCGAGGACGGGCCGGATCGCACCGACCCAGAGCTCGACGTAGCTGCGTTGCAGCCGCCGCACGGTGCTGCGGTCCGCGTCGGCCAGGCTGGCGAGATCCCGGAACTGCACGGTGATGAAGGCCGGCCGGGTCAGGGCGAAGTCGACGTGCCCGTCGACCAGCGATTCCAGCACCGCCTGCGGGCCGTCCGCCGCGGCGGCGTCCGCGCGCCGCCGTCCCTCGGCCAGCAGGTGCTCGCTGATCCCGACCAGGATCTGCCCGAGCAGCGCCTCCTTGTTGGCGAAGTGCTTGTACAACGCGGGCCCGGAAATGCCCAGGGCGGCGCCGATGTCGTAGACCGAGACGCCGTGGAACCCTCGCTCGGCGAAGAGCCCGGCCGCCACCTCGATGATCTGGTCGCGGCGCGACGGGGGCGGGCCACCCCTGGCTGAACCGGGCATCGGGTGAGCCTACCCTCCCCAGGTTAGCGGTTGTTAACCCAGGGGCGTGGTCGGCGGCCGGCCGTGGTCGGCCCGGCGGACGCGGAACCCGACCAGGCTGGCGCCGACGATCGACAGGCCGACGAGCAGCAGCGCACCGCCGGCCCCGAACGCCCCGTCGGTCCAGTCCAGCACCGCTTGCGGGACGACCGTGGCCAGGGCGACGACCGCGACCACGAGGTGGCCGACGAACCGGGTCCGGGCGTAGCCGACGAATCCGGTGGCCGACAACCCGGCCAGCGCGAGGTAGGCCGTCGTGGCGATCGCCGGCGCCGTGCTGCCGGCGGCGACGATCTCGGCCGCGACGAAACCGGTGCCGTAGGCGCCCATCAGGCCCACCCGCGGCTCGTCGAACCAGCCGGCGGCGGCCGCCACCGCCCACCCGCCCGCCACCGCTCCCAGGGCGAGACCGACTGCCGTCGAGGGATTCTCCAGGCTCCACTGCGCCTGGGCCCACCACGCCGTCCAGGACACGGTGGCCAGGGCGACGGCCAGCAGCGCGCCGAGCTGGAGCAGCGCGCTCCGGCAGAAGAGGTAGGCCCCGATCAGCAGGACCGCGGCGGTGGTCAGCAGGGCGCGATCCGCCGCATTCTCGCCGGCGGCGACGCCGGCCGCGGCGGCGCCGAGTCCGGACCCGAAGGCGAGCAGCACGGCGACGACCCGCCGCCGGCCCGTGGTGCCGCTCACGGCGTGCACCGTCCAGCCGCCGGGCGCGGACCGGGCGATGGCGACCGCTGCCCCGGCCAGCAGGACCGCCGGGATCGCGAGGACGAGGATCTGCTGGATCCGGGTCAGCGCATCCCAATGCGGGCCGACCAGCACGGCGGTCGCGGCGACCACGAACGCGGCTCCGATGTAGCCGCCGACCTCGGGCAGGATCTCGCGCCACCCCGGGCCGGCGGCGCGCCGGCCGGTCCCGATCGCCGCCGGGCCGGCGACCCCCACCACCACCGAACCCG
>NZ_JBMDXT010000319.1:0-4686 GCF_048594475.1 Nakamurella sp.
TCACAGCGGATCCGCCGCCGGTTGATCCGGCCCCACACCGCGCCGACCCCGGGCATCGTCGGTGGGACCACTCGACCGGACCGGCCCCCGACCACCTCGATCCGACCGGTTCGACCAACCGACGCGACCACCCGACGCGACCAACCGACATGACCAACCGACCGACATCCAGGAGGACCCGTGCCCACCCTGACCGCCCCCGCCGCGACCGGCCTGTCCGGCTCGTTCGACGACCAGCTGGCCGGGCGCCTGCTGCACCAGCGCATCGTCGTCCTGGGCCAGCAGGTCGACGACCCGATCGCCAACCGGATCTGCGCCCAGCTGCTGCTGCTGTCCGCCGAGGATCCGCGGGCCGACATCAGCCTCTACATCAACTCCCCCGGCGGCTCGGTCTCCGCCGGGCTGGCCATCTACGACACGATGCGGCTCATCCCGAACGACGTCAGCACCCTCGCGATGGGGCTGGCCGCCAGCATGGGCCAATTCCTGCTCACCGCCGGCACGCCGGGCAAGCGGTTCGCCCTGCCGCACAGCCGGATCCTGATGCACCAGGGTTCGGCCGGCATCGGCGGGACCGCGGTCGACGTGCAGATCCAGGCCGAGAACCTGGAGTACGTCAAAGGTCTCATGACTCGGCTGACCGCCGAACACACCGGGCAGGACGAGGCCACGATCGACCGGGACGCCGACCGCGACCGGTGGTTCACCGCCGCGCAGGCGGTCGACTACGGCCTGGTCGACGGCATCCTGCGGACGACCTCCGACATCCGGCCCGCCGCCGACCGGCACCGCATCGGGCTCGGCCCGAGCGAGCCGGTACGCGGACCCCACAGCCGCCCCGCCGGCGGTCCGGGGGTCGTGGGCCCGTCCGCCGCGGCCGGAACGGTGGCGTGACCGCGATGGGCCACTACACCGTCCCCACCGTCATCGAGAAGACCACCAGCGGCGAGCGGGCCGTCGACGTGTTCAGCCGGCTGCTGTCCGACCGCATCATCTACCTGGGCACGGAGATCGACGACGACGTCGCCAACGTCGTCGTCGCCCAGTTGCTGCACCTGGAGTCCGACAACCCGGACGCCGAGATCGGTCTGTACCTCAACTCACCGGGGGGCTCGATGACGGCGATGACCGCGATCTACGACACGATGCAGTTCGTGCGCGCGCCGGTGGCCACGACCTGCATCGGCCAGGCCGCGTCGGCCGCGGCGATCCTGCTGGCCGCCGGCGCCCCGGGACGCCGCGCCGTGCTGCCGCACACCCGAGTGCTGCTGCACCAGCCGTCCGTCGGCGGGGGCCAGGGGCAGATCTCCGACCTGGCCCTGCAGGCCCGCGAGCTCCTGCGGGTGCGTGAGGAGATGGAACAGGTGCTGGCCCGGCACACCGGCCAGGACCCGGCGACGCTGCGCCGCGACACGGACCGCGACAAGATCTTCACCGCGCCTGAGGCAGTGGCCTACGGGCTCGCGGACATGATCATCAGCAGCCGGCAGCCCGCCCTGGCTCGGCCCGCCTGATCCGCCTGATCTGGCTGATCCGCGGAGCCGGCGACGCGCCTGGCGGTTGCGTCGCTGACGGTGCGCCGGGCGGGGCGCCGGGCCGGTGCGCTGATCCAAGTGCCACTGTCGCGGACACATGTCCGCTTCGGCGGGCCTTCGATCAGCGCACGGCGCACCGCCCGGACCGGCGCGGCCGGCCTGGTGCGGACGTGATCGGGGCGGCGGCCACGCCGGCGGCCGATCCCGCACGGCCTGATTGCCCGGTCGATCAGGCCGCGAGCAGGACCGGGCCGGTCGGCGCGGCCCCGGCCGCGCCCATCGTGGTGGCGCACCGGCGGGCGTACTCGGCCAGGCTCAGGCCGAGCGATCCGGTGGCGGCGGCCAGCATCTCGGACGACGCCTCCTTGCGGCCCCGTTCGACGTCGGACAGGTGTTGCACGGACATCCCGGCGCGGCCGGCGACATCCGCCAGCGTCCGCCCCTGCCGTTGCCGCTCGGCCCGCAGGACGCCGCCGGACACCTCGCGCCACAACGGATCACGCCGGGTATCGGGCCGCCGGGACCGGGCCGATTCCGGCCGGACGACCGGCTCCGACCGGACCGCACCTGGACGAACGGTCGGCTCCGGCGCAACCGCCGGCCGGCGGGCCGACCGTTCCCGCGCCAAGGAGATGAGCTCACCCACGATCGCACTCCCGCCTGTCGATTCGTTCGTGCCGCCGACGGTACGGCGACACCCCGCCGTCCGCACCCATGAGCGCACCCATGACGAACGGCTGTTCGCGACGGGCGCAACGGCCCTGGCCCGCCCCCGTCAAAAGTGATATCACTTAGATATCCACTTTCGCCGCACGACGAGGGGGCGCCCCATGATCGACACCCAGCAGGCCGCGATCGACCCGCAGGTCGAGCCGCCCGCCTCGACCCCGGTCGGCCACTCCGGAATTCGCGTGGACCTGGACGAGCACCCCGCCTGGGCGGTCAGCGGGTTCCTCGCCCTGCTGGGCGCGCTCGCCATGCTGGGCGTCACCGTGTGGCAGGTCATCGGGGTGGTCGACGCCGCCCAGCGCGGCGCCGCGCCGACCACCCCGTTGTCCATCGCGATCGTGGCGTTCGTCCTAATGCTGCTGCTGGTGATCCCGATGGTCGTCATCGCCCCCGGCGAGACCCGGGTCGTGCAGTTCTTCGGCCGGTACATCGGGACCGTCCGGCGGACCGGCCTGACCTGGGTCGTGCCGCTGTCGACCCACCGCCGGGTGTCCGTCCGCGTGCGCAACTTCGAGACCAACACGCTCAAGGTCAACGATGCCGACGGCAACCCGGTGGAGATCGCCGCGATCGTCGTCTGGCAGGTCGCCGACACCGCGAAGGCCGTGTTCGCGGTCGAGGACTACGAGAGCTTCGTGAGCGTCCAGTCCGAATCGGCGTTGCGCCACGTCACCACGACGCACCCCTACGACGACTCCGACGAGCACGCCACGTCGCTGCGCGGGTCGACCGACGTCGTTTCGGCCGAGCTGGCCCACGAGGTCGCGCAGCGCGTCTCGGTCGCCGGGGTGGAGATCATCGAGGTCCGGATCAGCCACCTCGCCTACGCCGCCGAGATCGCCCAGGCGATGCTGCAGCGGCAGCAGGCCGGCGCGATCGTCGCCGCCCGCAGCCGCATCGTGGACGGCGCGGTCGGCATGGTCGAGATGGCCCTCGACCGGCTGGAGCGGGAGGAGGTCGTGGTCCTGGACGACGAGCGCAAGGCCGCCATGGTCTCCAACCTGCTGGTCGTCCTCTGCGGCGACCAGAAGGCCACCCCGGTGGTCAACACCGGCTCCCTGTACACCTGAGCGGGTGGCCGATCAGACGGGACGCTCCGCGGAGCGGCGCGCGATGCTGCTCCGGCTCGACCCGGCCGTCCACGACGCCATCGCCCGCTGGGCGGCCGACGACCTGCGCAGCGTGAACGCGCAGGTCGAGGTCCTGCTGCGGCGGGCGCTGGCGGACGCCGGGCGGGCGCCGGCCAACCCGGCACCGATCCCCCGACGCGGCCGACCGCGCGCGGTCCCCGAGCCCGGGGCGGACACCGCCGGCTGACGCCGGCGGCCCGGGCCACCGCCACCGCCACCGCCACCGCCACCGCCACCGCCACCGCCACCGCGATCATCCGCTGCGGGTGACGCGCCCGGGCCGGTTGCTGCCGCAGAATGCCCCGGTGTCTGAGTCATTCCGGCCCGTTCGGGTCACCCCCGACGACCGTCGGCCCGTCGCCCGGAGGGCATCGCGATGAGCACCTTGGCCTGGATCATCTTCCTGATCCTGATCCTGCCGGCCCTCGGCCTGCTGATCTGGATCATCATCGCCGCCTCGCTGGTCCGGGTGCCGTCGGGCAGCCTGGGCCTGGTGATGTCCCGGGGCAAGGCCACGGACCGCACCCTGCCCCCCGGCAGCCACTTCGTCTTCGCGCTGCGCCGGGTGATCATCGAGGAGTACCCCTCGGTCGAGCTGGCCTACCGGGCGGACGGGCTCGGGGACAACGAGCAGGTCGGGTTCAAGCGGAGCCTGGGCGACCGGCGGGTGAGCCGGGGGTCGTTCGACCGGCTGGAGGTGTCCGGCCCGACGCTGCCGGTGACCCTGGGCGACCGGACCGAGGCGACGGTCGTGGTGACCGTCCGGTTCCAGCTGCTGCCCGAGAACCTCAAGCAGGTACATGAGCGGTACGGCCCCAACGGCGTGTTCGGCGTCGTCCGGGACGTCAGCACCCGCGCCGTGCTCAGCACGCTGGCCGAGCACCACGACGGGATCGAGCAGTTCTTCGGCGCGCAGCGGCGCGACTGCGAGCAGCGGCTGGCGACGGCGGTGCGGGACGCCTTGGAGTCGGACGGCATCTCGATGACCGGCTTCGTGCTGGGCTCCGTCGACCTGGGGCGGACGGGTGAGGTCGTCCAGGCCACCGTGCGCGCCCGGTACGAACTGGAGCGTGAGCGGGCCGAGGCCGAGACCCGGACCCTGCGCGCCCAGAACGACGCCGACCTGCAGAAGCACGTCACGCCGAGCGACGACGCCTGGCGCTACCGGGAGACCGACCTGTGGCGCGAGCTCGTTGCCCGGACCGAGGGGCTCAACGTCGCCGTCGCGGCGCGCCCGCTCCCGCCGGCCGGCCCCCTCGCCGGCTCGGCCGCGGACCCCGCGGCCGGGCCGG
>NZ_JBMDXT010000032.1:0-27949 GCF_048594475.1 Nakamurella sp.
GGGCCGCCGCGGCCGCGGTGGCCGCCGAGTGCAGTTCCCAGACGGCGTCGACCCGGTCGGTCGGCTGCCCGCGGTTGGGTCCGTCGTCCATCGGGCCGTAGAAGTCGACGTGGTACCGCTCCGGCCGCGCCCCCAGCCGGCACACGTTGAAATACGAGTTCCGGGCGATCAGCGGGTCGTAGGTCCAGGTGATCCGGGACAGTCCGCGTTCGACCGCCCAGGCCCGCTGATGCCACTTCACCGCGGCGCCGATGCCCCGGCCGGCACCGGGCAGGACCCCGGTGATGTGCGAGTGCAGCGACGTCCCGACCGGCGTGCCGAAGAAGGCCACGCTGGCCGCCACCATCTCGCCCCGGCGCGGGCCGTCCGTCAGGTGCGCGGCGACCAGATAGTTGCCGGCGTGATCGAGCGCGCGCAGCAGCGACGGCCGCACCTCGGACGTCTCCCCCGGCGGGATGTCCCAGACGTCGTCGAGCAACCGGCAGGCGGCCACCATGTCCTCGATGGTCGCCAGCGGGCGGATCCGGACCCCGGCCCGGCGAGCGGCGGTGGCGGCGACCACCCGGGCCGGCGCGACCGGCACGCTCGTCATGAACCCAGCAGCTCCTCGACCAGGGCGGCCAGCAACGCGGTCCGCGGCGCCAACTGCTCGACCAGCACGTGCTCGTCGGCCGCGTGCGCGCCGCCGCCCACCGCCCCGAGCCCGTCCAGCGTGGGCACGCCGATGGCGGCGGTGAAGTTGCCGTCCGATCCGCCGCCGACCGATCGTTGCGCCAGCGGCCCCAGCCCCTCGCGGTCGGCCAGCCGCACCGCGGCGGCGAACAGGTCGGCCGCCCCCGCCGGCTCCATCGGCGGCCGGTTGATGCCGCCGTGCACGGTCAGCACGGCGCCGGGCACGGTGGCGGTCAGCGCCAGCATCCGGGCGTGCACCCGCTGCTGCTCGGCCGCGGTCCGGGCTCGGACGTCGACGTGCAGCTCCGCCGCGGCCGGCACGGTGTTGGTGGTGGTGCCGGCCGAGGCGACGGTCGGGGTGACCGTCGTCCCCACGTCCGGACGGCCCAGCTCCGCGACCGTGAGAACCAGGTGGGCCAGTTCGACGGCCGCGTTGACGCCCTTCTCCGGTTCACCACCGGCGTGGGCCGCCCGTCCGGTGACGTCGATCCGGTACCAGGACGTGCCCTTGCGGCCCGTCTTGAGCGCTCCGTGGGGGGCCGCACCCTCCAGCACCAGGCACCCGCGGGCGGTACGGGCGTGGTCCTCGATCAGGGCCCTGGACGTCAGCGAGCCGACCTCCTCGTCCCCGGTGACCAGCAGGCACACCCCGGCCAGGTCGGCGCCGCGGGCGGCCAGCAGGGCCAGCGCGTGCACGCCCATCGCCAGCCCGGCCTTCATGTCCACCGTGCCCGGGCCCCGGATCACCCCGTCCCGGTTCGACCAGGGGTGCACGGCCAGCGACCCGACCGGCCAGACGGTGTCGTGGTGCGCCAGCAGCAGCACCCGCACCGGCCCGGTCCCGTGGCGCAGGGCCAGGTGGCTGCAACCGTCGACGACCAGCCGTTGCGCCGGCACTCCGAGACGCCGCTCACCGATTTCGGCCACCACCTCGGCACTGCGGGCGACCGCGGCCAGGTCGGCGGACGGCGACTCGCAACGGACGAGCCGTTCCAGGTCCTCGAGCAGGTCGGGCATCCGCGCCCGGGCACGGTCGAGCAGGCCGCCGCTCATCCGGCCGCCCCGATCCACCGTCCGGTCGCCATGAACTCCCGCACGGCGGCCCGGTACGGGGCCGGATCCCAGCCCTGCGCGGCGACCCACCCGTCGTCGAAATAGGTCCCGGCGTACCGGTCGCCGGAGTCGCAGAGCAGGGTGACCACGGACGCGCCGCTCCCCGACCCGCCGGCCCGGTCGCGCAGCTCCGCGATCAGCTCCAGGCACGCCCAGACGCTGGTCCCGGTGGACGGTCCGACGCGCCGCCCGAGGATCGTCGCGAGCTCGCGCATGGTGCCCACCGAGGCGGCGTCCGGCACCCGCTGCATCCGGTCGACGATCGGGCCGATGAACGACGGTTCGACCCGGGGGCGGCCGATGCCCTCGATCCGCGACGGCGTGCCGGTGCGGGTCGGGTCGCCGTCGCGCCAGGCCGGGAAGAAGGCGGAGCCCTCCGGGTCGGCGACGCACAGCCGGGTGGCATGGCCCCGGTACCGCACGTACCGGCCGATGGTGGCGCTGGTGCCGCCGGTCCCGGCCCCGACGACGATCCAGGCGGGGATCGGGTGCCGTTCCAGCGCGAGCTGAGCGAAGATCGACTCGGCGATGTTGTTGTTGCCCCGCCAGTCGGTCGCCCGTTCGGCGTAGGTGAACTGGTCCATGTAGTGGCCGCCGCACTCGTCGGCCAACCGGTGCGACTCGGCGTCGATGGTGGACGGGTCGTCGACCAGATGGCAGCGACCGCCCTGGGCCTGGATCAGCGCGATCTTCTGCGGCGAGGTGCCGGCCGGCATCACGGCCACGAACGGCAGCCCGATCATCCGGGCGAAGTAGGCCTCGGAGACGGCGGTCGAGCCGCTGGACGACTCGATGACGGTCGTCCGCTCGGTCAGGTGGCCGTTGCACAGCGCGTACAGGAACAGCGAGCGCGCCAGCCGGTGCTTGAGCGACCCCGTGACGTGGGTGCTCTCGTCCTTCAGGTACAGGTCGATGCCGGCATCGGCCAGCACGCCGGGCAGCGGGAAGCGCAGCAGATGGGTGTCGGCGCTGCGCTGCAGGTCGGCCTCGATCAGCCGGACGGCGCGGGCCAGCCAGGCCCGGTCGGCCGGCCGGGCCCGGTCGACCACCTCACCGATGACCGCCTCACCGATGACCGCCCCGACCGGCGACGCCGGCCCCCGGCCGGCACCGGAACCGCGGCCGGGTGCGGAGCGCGGTTCGGACACCACACCGGAGTCGGCCGCGGTGACGGGGACGCTCGAGGCCGGAGACCGGGGACCGGGTGCACTCACACCGGCGACCCTATGACGCCGGCCGTGCGCGCGCCGGGGGCGGCCACGGGCCGGTCGGGCGATCCGGACCGCCGATCAGGCGACCGGCCGGTCGGCCCCCGGTTCGCCCTCGAGTGCCGCGCGCAGCCGATCGCGTTCGGCGCGACGCTGCGCCGAGGCCGCGGCCAGCGCCGCGTTCACCCGCTTGCGCGGACCCGGGAACAGCAGGTAGGCCAGCGGCAGCTGCAGGATGATCGCGAACGCCAGCGCGACGATCAGCGGCATGAACAGCACCAGCACGGCGGTGAGCAGGGCGATCAGGCCCAACCGGAGGGCGGTGTAGACCACCAGCGGCCCGGCCAGGGACGGGCGTTCGGTCACGGCCCCGTCCGCGGCCGCAGGCTGGGCACGGCCACCGGCACCGCCGGGCCGGGCGGCTGCGTTCGACTCTTCACTGCCCACCACCCCAGCCTAACGACCGGACCGGAGCGGTTCGGTCGTTTCGCCCCGCGAAAGCCCGGGTACAGGCGGGATCGGCGAATCGTGGACCGGTCGATACCGGAGCCCGGCAAGAAAATTCGGTGGACTCCTCTCGACTAAGCCAGGTGTCAATGTAGAATGGGACAAACGGTACGCCGAACGACTCGGAACGCGATCGACGCCCGACGGGCAGAGATCGGGTTCGGAGAAGGGGCGGGGCCCGTCAGGGTGTCCGCCAGTCCGTCAAACGAGGCCAGTCGGGGCCCGAATGTGGAGGTGGCACGTATGGAGATGTCTGAGCGGTTGCTGACCCCTGGAGAGGTCGCGCTGATGTTCCGCGTCGATCCCAAGACCGTGACGCGGTGGGCGTCCGCGGGCCGGATCGGCTCTATCCGCACGCCCGGCGGTCACCGCCGGTTCCGTGAGTCCGAGGTCAGCGCGCTGCTCGCCGATCTCACCGTCGACGCCTCGCGCTCGACGGCCTGATTCCCGCCGCCGGGCCGGTCCCGGCGCGCGCCCACCCGATCGATGCCCCGGTCGGCAGAACCCCTGCCGACCGGGCCATCGTCGTCTCCGCCGGTCCGGTCCGGGCGGACCCGTCCGATGTATCAGGCGGGGCGCCCGCTCACCCATTGTGGGCAGGTCCCCCCGCGCCGAAAGTGCGTACGCTGAGGGTGACGAGGAGGTAGGTAGATGTACATGCTGATTGCCATCGCCGTGACCGTTCTGGTGATCGCCCTCGCCTGGCGCGGGATGGGCGCCCGCACCCCCGGCGCCCCACAGACCAGCCCCGGCACCGCCCGCGGCCCGCGGCCCCGGCCGACCCGCACCGTCGCCCCGGACGACGACCCGGAATTCCTCAGCGAGATCGACCGTCGCCTGCGCGGCGAGGACAAGAGCAGCTGATCGACGCGGCCTCCTCGTCGCCGCGTTCGTCACCACGCGGATCGGGCCCACCCGACGCCCATGGCGTCCGGTGGGCCCACTCGTCGGAGCCTTCGTCGCTGCCGCTCAGTTCAGCCCGGCGTAGGAGTGCAGGCCCGACACCACCATGTTGATGAAGAAGAGATTGAAGATCATCGACGCCCAGCCGAGGACGCAGATCCACGCGGCCCGGCGCCCCCGCCACCCCGCGGTCGAGCGGGCGTGCAGGTAGGCCGCGAAGAAGACCCAGGTGATGAACGAGCAGGTCTCCTTCGGATCCCAGCCCCAGTAGCGACCCCAGGCCACCTCGGCCCACATCGCGCCCGCGATCACCGCGAAGGTGAACAGCGGAAAGCCGACGATCGCGGTCCGGTAGGCGATCCGGTCCAGCGCGACCATCGACGGCAGCACCGACAGCAGCGAACGGGCCCGCACGGGGGCACCGCCCCCGGCCGGCTCGGCCCGGTCCGCGTGCGTGCGCTCGAGCCGGCCCCGGAGCAGGTACAGCGCCGACGCGGCCCCGCTGACCAGCAGGATGCTCGACGAGATGGCCACCGTGGTGACGTGGATCCACTTCCAGTACGAGTTCAGCGCGGGCACCACCGGGCCGGCCGGCACGTACAGCCGGGTACCGGCGACGACGGCCAGCACCACGACCGGGGTCATCACGAAGACGCCCAGGGTGCGGGCCCCGGTCCGGGCCAGCACGATGAGCCACGTGATGGTGGCGGCGGCGCAGATGACCGAGACGAACTCGTACATGTTGGCCAGCGGCAGCCGGCCGACGGCCAGCCCTCGGGCGACGATGGACAGCACGTTGGCGGCCGCCCCGACCACCGTGACCACCACGGCGGCGCGGCCGAAGCGGACGCCCCAGGGCGCCAGCGGGGGGCGTTCCACCCGGCCGATGGAGCCGGGGTCGATCGGTCCGGTGCGGACCAGCGTCGTGCCGCCACCGGCGGCCTGCCCGGCGGCGACCGACTCGGCCGGGTTCACCGCGCGGCGCGAGGCCAGTTCGATCGCGTAGCAGACCAGCGCGACGACGTAGGCCGCCAGCGCGGCCTCGAACGCCAGGTCCGAGAGGTCGGCCCACATCTGACTCATCAGCCCTCACCCATCCCAGCCGCCCGCGAACGGGACGTCATCGCTGCCCGGGCGCCCGGTCCGCCAGCGCCGCCAGCGTCCCGAACTCCTCGCCATAACCTGCCTGGTCGGTGCGGGCGAGCCCGCCGACCTCCACCACGGTACGGTCGCCGCGGCCCGTCGGGGGCACCGGGTCGACCGGGTACAGCCGGAACCACACCCGCCGCCGCTTGATCACCAGCGAGATCATCAGCCCGATGAGCATCGTCACCGCGAACACCAGGGCGAATCCCTGCGCCGGGTCGTACGAGGTCTGCAGCGACACCCACTCGTTGTAGCCGGTGAAGGTGATGGACGTGCCGTCGTCGAGGGTGACCGACTCCCCCGGCATCAGGTTCGACCGGGCCTGCTTGACCAGGGCACCCTTGTCCACCTGGTTGGTGTCGATGGAGAACACCGATTGCGAGAGGCCGCCCTCCAGTCCCAGGTCGCCCCGGTACACGTCGACGGCCACGCCCGGATTGCGCGCCGCGGGGAACTCGGAGGTCATGATGCCGCCGTGCATCAGGGTGGCGGTCGGCGCGAAGATGCCGACGATGGCCAGCTGGTGCTTGCGGACGTCGTCGCCGGTGACGCCGGGCGGGTCGAGGATCTTGACCGCGCCCTGCGAGGTGAAGTTGGGGTCGTTCGCGTCTGGCGCGAACGGCTGCGCGTAGTCCCGCACGGTGCCGTCGGCGAACGTCACCCGGAAGTGCGGGGTGAACCCGTGGCCGATCAGGTAGACCCGCTCGCCGGCCAGCCGCAGGGGGTCGTTGACCTGCAGGAGGTTGGAATCCCAGACGTCCGTGCCGGCCGCCGCTCCCGTCTGCGATCCGACGTCGGCGGCGAAACCGATGGCCTGGCCGGCCGCGGTGTAGTCCGCGGTGAACGTGCGCACGTCCAGGCAGAACGGGGTCAGGTCGGTGCCGTCGACCAGCAGCCCGGGCCGGAAGTTGTCGTAGGACGCGGGCGAGGTCGAGCAGAACTGGGACCCGGCGTTGACGATCACCGAGCCCTCGTAGCCGACCAGCTTGCCGACCGCGATGGCCACCAGCAGCCCGACCAGCGAGAAATGGAAGACCAGGTTGCCCAGTTCGCGCAGGTAGCCCTTCTCCGCCGAGATGGTCGTCGCCGTGGGGTGCCCCGGCCGGTCCTCGGTCCGCCGGGCGATCCGCCAGCCCTTCAGGCCGGACGAGATCCGGTCGGCCACCTCGTCCACCGGTCCGGCGACCTCACGCCGGTCGTGGTGCGGCAGCCGTCCGAGGTTGCGCGGGGTGACCACGGGCCGGGCGCGCAGCTGGCCCACGAACTCCCAGGTGCGCGGGGTCAGGCAGCCGACCAACGAGATGAACAGCAGCAGGTAGATGGCCGAGTACCAGGGCGAGCCGAAGACCTCGAAGAAGCCGAACCGGTCCAGCCACGGCCCCAGCGTCGGGTAGTCGGCGATGTACTGCGCCGTCTTGGCGCTGTTGAGCGACCACTGCGGCAGCAGGGCCCCCGGCAGCGACGCCACGGCCAGCAGGAACAGCAGGATCAGCGCCGTGCGCATGCTGGTCAGCTGGCGCCAGACGTTGCGCAGGAAGGCCAGCCCGCCGTGCACCGGTCCGGGCCGGGACGGTTCGGCCGCCGGGACCGGCGGCGCCTTGGTGTCGGTCACCGCGTCACCTCCCGGTCGGTGGACCCGCTCTGCTTCACAGGATGCTCCCGATTCCGGCGATCCGGCCCTGCAGCCAGGCGACGAACGCGCTCCAGGCGCCGGTCAGCATCAACAGTCCGAGCACGATCAGGGCGACGGCCCCCACGATCTGGATCGTGCGGGAGTGCCGCCGCAGCACGGCCAGCGCGCCGGCCGCCCAGCCGAAGCCGAAGGCGACCGCGATGAACGGCAGGCCCAGCCCGGCGCAGTAGAACAGCACCAGCGACAGCCCGCGCCAGGCCGAGCCGCCCCAGTCGGTCGCGCTGGCCAGGGACAGCACGCCGACCAGCGTCGGGCCCAGGCACGCCGTCCAGCCGAGCGCGAACACCGCGCCCAGCAACGGAGCGCCCAGGTACCGGCCGGCCGGGCGGAGATGCAGCCGGCGTTCGGTCTGCAGCGGCCGGATCAGGCCGAGCATCACGACGCCCATCACCACGGTGACCGCGCCGCCGATGCGGGTCAGCAGCTCGGTGTTGGTCAGCAGCGCTCGGGACAGGCCCACCACCAGCACCGACTGCAGGAGAAAGACCGCGGTGAAGCCGAGCACGAACAGGCAGGTGGCCAGGACGGCGCGGCTGCGCACCGCGGCGCCCACCCGCGACGGCGACGGCCCAGCATCGGCCCCGTCGGCCGGTCGGGTGGCGGCCGGGGTCGGTCGGGCGGCGGCCGGGGTCGGTCGAGCGGCGGCCGCGGGAGCCGCGGACTCTGCGCCGACCAGGGACGCCAGGTAGGCGAGGTAGCCGGGCACCAGCGGCACCACGCACGGCGAGGCGAACGACACCGCACCGGCAGCCAGCGCGAGCAGCGCGGCCAGCAGGTAGGGCCCGGTGAGGACGGTGTCGGTCATGGGAGTCCGGCCCGATCAGGACTGTTCCGCGGCGATCGCGCCGATCACGTCGATCATCTGCTGCGGGTCGTCGATGGCCTGCAGCCAGATGTGCGCGACCCGACCCTGCCGGTCCAGCACGATCGTCGACGGGATGCCGCTCGCCGGGTAGCCCTTGATGGCCAGCAGGGTGCGCATGGACGGGTCGTAGATGGACGGGTAGCCGACCTGCTTGCTGGCCAGGAAGTCGGCCGCTGCCGACTTGGTGTCCTTGACGTTGATCCCCAGGAACTGGACCCCGGCCGGGGCCAGCGCGGTCGCCGCCTGCTCCAGCGCCGGGGCCTCGGCCCGGCACGGCCCGCACCAGGAACCCCAGAAGTTCAGCACGACCACCTTGCCTGCGTAGTCCGACACCGAGACGGTGCCGTCGCCCACGACGTTCTCACCGGACAGGTTGGCCACCGTGCCGCGGTCGGCCGCCGGGTAGGAGAACTCGAGCTGGCCGCCCGGGGAGACGAACGTGAACGACCCGCCGTAGACGGCGGCGTCGTTGCCCGTGCTGCACCCGGCCAGGGTCAGCGCGGCCGCCGCGGCCAACGCCGCGGCCGCGGCTCGCCACCTGGTCATCCGCCCTCCCCCGGCCGGCCCGACCCGGTGGGCGCGGACGCCGACGAGGTCGGGTCCGATGCGACCGGTGCGGACATCGGCGCCGCCGGCGGGGCCAGCTGTTCCACGTCCACCCCCGCATCCGGATCGTCGACCGCGGCGATGTGCGCGACCGGTTCGGCGTAGCCGATGTCGCGCACGACCCCGTCGACGAAGGTCAGGCTGGTCACCGAGGCGACGGCACACTGGCGGCGCCGGGGGTCGTGCCAGAGGCGGCGTCCCTCCAGGTACCGGCGGACCGTGACGATGGGCAACTGGTGCGAGACCATGACCGCGACCCGCCCGTCGGCCTCCTGCACGGCGGTGTAGACGGCGCCGAGCATGCGGTGGGCGATCTCCAGGTAGGGCTCTCCCCACGACGGGCGGCGCGGATCGCGGAGCTTGCGCCAGCTGCCCGGCCGCCGGAACGTGTGCGCACCGACCGCGGCGCCCTCGAAGTCGTTGGCCGCCTCGATGAGGCGGTCGTCGGTCCGCACCGTCAACCCGGTCGCCTCGGCCAGCGGGGCGACGGTCTCCTGGGCCCGCTGCAGGGAGGACGCGGCGAGGTAGGCGATGTCGGCCCCGCCCAGGTACCCGGCGACGCCGGCCGCCATCTCCCGTCCGGACCGGGCCAGCCGGTACCCGGGCAGCCGGCCGTACAGGATGTTGCCGGGATTGTGCACCTTGCCGTGCCGCACCAGGTGGACGACGGTGGTGCTCATGCGGCGGCCCGTCCGGCCGGCTCGACCCGCCCGGTCAGTCCGCGGGCCAGCAGCAGCGCGGACAGCCCGGCCCCCAGAACGGCGACCGCCGCGGCGGTGAGCCAGGGCCCCGAGTACCGGGTGATCGCCGTGGTGTCGGTGCCGGGCAGGAACGCCGGCCAGGTGTCGGTGACGACGCCGTGCCGGACCGCGAACCAGGCGGCGGCCAGGAACAGCACCGCCGACCCCGCGCCGGCGACGATCGCCCTCCGACCGGGGCGGGAACCCGCGGCGCTCACTTCGCCCGCCGGGACTTGACCCGGCTGAAGAACACGCCCCCCTTGCCGATGAAGCAGAGCATGACCGCGACGATCAGCATCAGCGAGGCGCCCAGGATCAGGATGTTCGAGACGCCGAGCATCACGGAGAAGATGACGTTGACGATGACGATGCCGATCACCGCGAACCGGGCCCACCGGTTGCCGCTGCGCAGGAACCAGCCGGCCGCGGCGGCCACCAGGCCGAGCACCACGAAGATCGCGCCGAAGACGATGTTCGAGGTCCGGTAGGAGCTGATCATGTCGTCCGTCAGCGGCGTGAGGCCGTTGCAGCTCTGGGCGGCATTGGTGTCGTCGGTGCTCGCGCCGGCCGGGGCGGTGGCCGCGCCGTCGATCCCGCCGTACTTGGAGCGGCAGTCGTCGACGGCCTTGTTGTACTGGCTGACGGCCACGTCCACCTGGCTGTCCAGCGTGATGATCGAAGCGGCGCCCAGGAACGCGAAGATGGCCCCGGCCAGCAGGGACAGGACCGACGCGACCATCACGGTCGACGGCCGGACCAGCGGCTTCCCGTCGTCCGGAGGCAGCGCCGGCGGCACGAGGGCGGCTCGGACCGAGTCCATGAAACCGGGGCGCTTGCGGGCCTCGCCCGCGCCAGAACTCATACCCCGAACTTACCGGCTCCCGCCGGAGGCCCGGGCCACCCGCGACTGACCGGCGTGAGGTGCCGGTGAGTCGCGGGAACCGGCACCTCGACCGGCCGTCGAACCGGTCAGCGGACGCCGCCCTTGCGGTGCGCCTTGGCCGCCTTGAAGTAGATGTTCGACTGCGGCAGGTACATCAGGACGATGGCCGCGACGGCCAGGATGCCGCTGATCCAGTTGATGCCGTAGTTGGTGGCGGTGAAGGTCTGCCCGTTGACGGTGACCGATCCCGTCGTCGGGGTCACCGCCGTCAGCACGGTCAGGGCCCCGAGGACCGTCAGCACGATCCGCGCCCAGTTCCGCCCGCCGTACATCATGAAGGCGAAGAACAGGTACAGCGCCGCGAAGAAGCCGAAGACCACGACGATGATGATCTTGGTCGTGGTGACCAGGCTGTTCGCGTCGATCGCCACGCTCCCGGTGTTCGCCTGGCGCAACCCGGCCTGCACGGCCAGGTCCCAGATCGGGCTGTTGAGCGTGATCACCAGCGTGACCACGGACAGGGCCGTCATCAGCAGCCAGTCGTAGAACGCCAGCTTCACCGTCAGCGGGCGCTCGGGGGCGGCCACCACCGAGGCGTTCCCCGGGTAGGACTGGTACGGCGGCTGCCCCGGATACGGGGAGGGATACCCCGGCTGACCGGGATACCCGCCGGGGCCGCCGCCCGGGTATCCGCCCTGGCCGGGCTGATTCGGATACCCGCCCTGGCCGGGCTGGTTCGGATACCCGCCCGGACCGGATGCGCTGCTGGGCCCGGGGTACCCCGGCCCGCCGCCGCCGCGCGCCAACGGGTCGCTCGACCCGCCCGACGGCGGGCCGGCGTCGTATGGGTTGTTGTTCTGGTTCCAGCCTGGAGTGCTCATGGTCGAACGGTAGTCCCGATCGGTCAGCGGTGAGCCTGGCGGTACGCCTTGGCGGCGGCGAAATACGCGTTCGAGGCGGGCACGAACATCAGCACCAGCGCCGCGATCAGCAGCGCCAGGCTGATCCAGTGGATGCCGTAGTTCTGCACGACGAACGTGGTCCCGTTGACGGTCACCGATCGATAGGTCGGCAGCACCGCGCTGAGCACGCCGAGCACCCCGATGACGGTCAGGACGACCCGGGCCCAGTTGCGGCCGGCGCGCATCTTGAAGGCGAACAGCAGATAGAGCGCGGCCCCGATGAGGAAGCCCACCACGGAGGTGATCTTGGCCGTGGTGACCAGGCTGGAGGCGTCGATCTGCACCCCGTTGACGTCGGCGGCCCGCACCCCGGCCGCCACGGCCTGGTCCCAGATCGGGCTCGTCAGGACGAAGACCAGCGACAACAGGGACAGCGCGGTCATCACCAGCCAGGCGTAGAAGGCCAGCGTGACGCTCGTCGGACGGGCCGGCGGCGCGGCCGGGCCGGGGCCGCCGGAATAGGAGGGGGTGGCGTAGCCGGCGGCACCGGTGGGCTCGGTCATGGTCACGACGGTAGGCCGGGCCGCGGAGGGCCGGGAGGTCCCCGCGGAGTCAATCTGTCCAACGGAGAGTGACAGATCTCATCACTCTGCGTGACACGGCGCCATACTCGCCGGGCGGCTCAGCGGCGGCGCGGCGTCTTCCGCGGCGGCGGCAGGGCGCCCTCGGCCCGCAGCCGGGACGCATGCTCGGCCAGCGCCTCCACCAGCGCCGGGATCTCGGCGAACTCCGGCTGCACGTCGACCCGGAGGCCGAACTCGCGGGCCGTCTCGGCGGTCTTCGGCCCGAGGCACGCCACCATCGACCGGGCGTGCGGCTTGCCGGCGATGCCGACCAGGTTGCGCACGGTGGACGAGGAGGTGAAGCAGACCGCCTCGAACCCGCCGGTCTTGATCGCCTCGCGGATCGGCGCGGCCGGCGGGGCCGCCCGGACGGTCCGGTAGGCGGTCACGTCGTCGATCTCCCAGCCCCGCTCGCGCAGCCCCTCGGCCAGGGTCTCGGTGGCGATGTCGGCGCGCGGCAGCAGCACCCGGTCGACCGGGTCGAGGATGTCGTCGTACTCGGGGAAGGTGGCCAGCAGCCCGGCCGAGGACTGCTGGTCGGCCGAGATCAGCTCGGGCACGATGCCCAGAGCGCGCACGGCCTCCCCGGTGGCGCTGTCCACGCAGGCGATCCGCACGCCCGAGAACGCGCGGGCGTCCAGGCCGAACTCGGTGAACTTCTCCCAGACCGCCCGGACCGAGTTGACCGAGGTGAACACGATCCACTGGTAGCGCCCGTCGACCAGACCCTTGACCGCGCGCTCCATCTGGGCCGGCGTGCGCGGCGGCTCGACGGCCACCGTCGGCACCCGCTGCGGGATGGCCCCGTGCAGGCGCAGCAGCTCGACCATCTCGTCCGCCGGGTCCTTGGTCTGCGGGATGAGCACCCGCCAGCCGTACAGGGCGCGCGACTCCCACCAGGACAGCCGGCCCCGCTGCGCGATGCCGGACCCGACGGTGACGACCAGCGGACCGGTCATGTCGCCGCCGATGCCGTCGAGCGTGGCCAGCGTCCCGTCGACGGTGCGCTGGGTCGGCAGGGTGGCGCCCGAGGTCACCGAGGCCGGGGTCTCCCCGGCCAGGCCGGACTGGGCCAGCAGGGTCGCGGTCTCGGCCAGGTGCCCGGCCGACGCCTGCAGCAGCAGCGTGCCCGGCGCGGCGGCCAGCCGGGACCAGTCCGAGGTGGACCGCACGTCGGCCACGGTGTGCACGGAGCCGACGGCGATGCCCGAGTAGGAGGCGACGGCGGTCGCCGCCAGTCCCGGGATCACGTCGAACAGCACCGCGCAGCGCGAGACGCTCTGCAGTTCCTTGACCACCGGGTCGGCGGTGAGGACGTCGCCGGCCACCAGCCGGACCACGGCCTGGCCGGACTTGGCCGCGGCGACGAGGGTCTTGGCCACCTCGCCCGGCTCGCCCACCGCCGGCTTGACTTCGGCGTCCGCGGCCAGGGCGGTGATGTCCGCCGGCACATCGGGATCGGTGACGACCAGCGACGCCGCTTCCAGGGCCCGCGCCGCGCGCATGGTCAGCAGCCCCGGGTCGCCGGGGCCGGCACCGACGAAGGCGATCCGGCCGGCGGATTTACGTGCGCGGGTCATCGCGAGCTCCTCGAGCATTCAGGTGCGCCGGCGGCCGCTGGCTGCGACCGCCGACCGGTGGCTGACTCTTCTCGGCCAGCGACTGGGTTCGGTTCCGCCCGGGTGACCGGCGGGCGACGTCCCGGTGAACACCGGGTCACGACGTCACCGCCACGCGGGGTGTCTCCGCCGGGTGGAACGCCGGCGGTGCGTCGGTCGCGTGCTCGGTGGTGGCGAGCACCCGGGGGCCGATCCGGTCGGCGTCCCGCCGGGACTCGTGGAACGCCAGGATCTGCAGCTCTAGGGCCAGGTCGACGTGGCGGACCTCCACGTCCCCGGGGATGCTCAGCACGCCGGGGGCGAAGTTCAGGATCGACCGGATCCCGGCCGCGACCAGGATGTCGGCGACGCGCTGGGCGGCCGTCGCCGGCGTGGTGATCACGCCGATCGTGACCCCGGCGGCCCGGCACACGGCGACGGCGTCGTCCAGGTGCTGGACGACGCGGCCGCCGATCTCCCGGCCCACCCGAGCCGGGTCGATGTCGAACAGAGCGGAGACGACGAAGCCGCGACCGGCGAATCCCGGGTAGCCGGCGAGCGCCTGGCCGAGATTGCCCAGGCCGACGAGGGCCACCCGGTGGGCCCGATGCGCCCCCAGCGTCCGGCTGATCTCCTCGGTCAGGATGCGCACGTCGTACCCGACCCCGCGGATGCCGTAGGACCCCAGGTAGGACAGGTCCTTGCGCAGCTTGGCCGAGTTCACGCCGGCGGACCGCGCGAGCTGATCGGAGGAGATCGTCTCCTGGGCGCCGGTGCCGTCCCCGAGGGCGGTGAGAACCTGCAGGTACAGCGCCAGGCGGGCGACGGTGGCTTCGGGGATCGAACGCAGGCGGCCACTCTCGCGAGTCCCGCCGACCTGCCCTGTCACCCGTTTGCCTCCACAGGGCGAATTGCGCCCCCACCGCTGCCGTGGCGACCGAATGTGCTAGGTCCCCGGTACGCGGCAGAGCCTAGTCATTCGTGAACGCGTGCACAAAGTCGCCGAGGACGCCGTCTTCCTCCGCTCACCGGCGCTGACCGGCCCCGTCGGTGCCGGTGGCCGGACCGGTGACGGGGGTCACAGGCCCGGCGGACCCGATCACGGCCCGGCGGCCGGGCCCGTGGCGAGAGCGGCCCGGAGCCGCTCCGGGTCGACCTGGTAATAGCCGTGCATCCGGCCGTCGACCAGGATCACCGGCACCAGATCGCCGTACTCGGCCTGATCCTCGGGGTCGGCGTCGACATCCACCGTGGTGACCACGCTGCCGGTCTCGGCGGCGATCCGGGACGCCGTGGCGATGGCGACCTCACACAGGTGGCAACCGGCCCGGGTGTAGACGGTCACGGTGCTCATCGGGTCGCTCCCCGCGCGCCGGCCGGCGACGGGCCGTCGGGACGCGCCACGCCGGGCCGGCCGTCCGGGGACGGCCGGCCGATGCCACCGGCGGCGCTCAAAACAGGTCCTCGTCGGTGTCGTCGCGGGCCCGCTCGGCCCGGTCGCCCGTGCCCGGCAGCCGGCTTCCGAGCTCGTCCAGGTCGCCGGCCGGCTCCGGGCTCACGTCCGGACCGGGTTCGGCCGCCTCGACCGCCGGCTCGTCGGCCGCGGGGTCGGTGTCCCCCGTACCCTCCGCGGGCTCGGCCGGCGCGGCGGCCGGTGCCGGACCGGTCGGGTCGCCTTCGGGGGCACCCGGGTCCGGCACCGCGCTCAGCGCCCGCAGGGCCTGCCCGGCCGCGGGGCCGAAGCGGCGGCGGGCCTCGTCCCGGTCGATCCGGCCGACCTCGGTGGTGGGCAGGTCGTCCACCACGCGGTAGACGGCCGGGTGCTTGAACGTCGGCAGGCGGGTGGCGACCAGCTCCCGCAGCTGCTCCTCGTCCGGCGGCCGGTCGCCGGACGGGACGAGGAGGGCGACCAGTTCGGCATGCCCGTCGGGTGCGGGCACGCCGATGACCGCGACTTCGGCCACGTCCTCGTGCGCCGCCAGCGCGTCCTCGACCTCCCGGGGATAGACGGTGAAGCCGGCGACGATGACCGCCTCGGCGGCCCGGTCGACCAGATGCAGCTCGCCGCCGTCGTCCAGGAAGCCGATGTCGCCGGTCAGGAACCAGCCGTCGGCGTCCGGACCACCGCCGCCGTTCGGCCAGTACCCGGAGAACAGGGTGGCGCCGCGGATCATGATGCGGCCCACCTCGCCGGCGTCCGGCGCGTCGGCCACGGTGTCCAGAGGATCCCGGTCCACCTCGACCCGGGCGATGGCGTCCGCTCCGGCGACCGCGTCGCCGTCGGGCTCGGCGTCCGCCGGCGGGTCGGCCTCCCCGGCCAGATCCTGGCCGTCCGGCCCGACCACCCGCAGCTCGATCCCGGCCAGCGGCCGGCCGACGGATCCGCGCACCGGGGCCGGGGTCACGAGCGAGGTGGTGACGACGGACGCGGACTCGGAGATCCCGTAGCCCTCCCACACCGGCTGCCCGTAACGCGCGCGGAAGGCGGCCTCGTCGGCCGCCGCCAGGGGCGCGTTGCCCGAGGTGAACAGCCGCACCGAGGCCAGGGACCGCACGGCGTCGGGATCGGCCAGCAGGTGGTGGTAGAAGCCCGGGGCGCCGGGCACGACCGTGACCGCGTGGTCCGCCGCGGCGCGCAGGGCGGCGGTGGTGGCCGCGCGGCCCTGGTCGGCGATCGAGCCGGTGCCGCCGGGCACGCCGACCGCGACGGTCGCCACCTCGAACCCCACGTCGGGGAACACCGCGGCGCCGCCGACCAGTGCGGTCGGCAGCAGCGAGACGACCCATCCGGCCACGTGGTAGAGGGGCAGCACCTGCAGGACCCGGTCCCCGTCGCGCACCCGGACCACGCCCAGCTGCCCGATCGCCGCGACCGCCGCCAGCACCGCCCGGTGCGACAGCATCACCGCCCGCTCGCCGCGGGCGCGCGCGAGCAGGACGAGATCCTCACCCCCGCCGATGCTCTCGAACGGTTCGGGGTCGCTCCCGCGGTCGGTGTCCCACCAGTCGGCGACATCGGCGGCCCCCAGGGCGATGCCCAGCCGGTGGTCCCGCCCGGCGGCGATCGAGGCGACCGCGCCCACCCGGTCGGCCAGGTCGCCGAGGTCGACCCCGGGCGCCGCCGGTACCGCGATGAGCCCGGCGCGGGCGACCGCGAACAGGGCCAGGGCCAGGTCGGCCCCGGACGGCAGACCGATGACGACCCGCTCCCCCGGCGCCGCACCGAGTCCGGCCAGCCGACGGGCACCGGCATCGGCCGCCCGGTCCAGCGCCGCCCAGGTGCGGGCGCCCGACGCCGAGAGCAACGCGGGTCGATCCGGGTACCGGCCCGCGGCCGACCGCAGGAGGTCGGCGACGTTGGCCGACGGGCCCGCGGCCCCGGGCCCCGGGTCGCCGGGCCGCTCGGTGCCGGTGGATGTGCCGTTCTGCGGACTGCTCACGCGGGACATTGTCCGGCACCGGGTCCGGGCGCACCGCGCGAACACCCCTTTCGGACGGGTGAGGCCGGCCGGGGCGAGCCGTCCCGGTCCTCGGCCGGACCGGGACGCGTTCGGCGACGGCCGCGCCCACGCGCCGCCGGCGGACAACTAGTCTTGGCCGACGGTAGGGAACGAATGCGCGCCGCCGGCCGAGGACCGATCGGCCACGGCAGGGGAGGTCACGGGTGCGGAAGCGAAAGGCGTTCGACGATCAGGCGTCGGCCGCCGAGATCGCCGGGGCCGCCTCGGCCGAGGCCGCCTACCTCGCCGTCCACGAGGAGGAGGAGCATCTCCCGCCGGGCACCGATCTGACGGCGGCCGCCTTCTTCGACGTCGACAACACGATGATGCAGGGCGCGTCGATCTTCCATTTCGCCCGCGGTCTGGTCGCCCGCAACTTCTTCACCACCGGCGACCTGCTGCGGTTCGCGTTGTTGCAGATCAAGTTCCGGCTGGTCGGCGAGGACGCCGCGGACACCTCCCGCGCCCGGGAGGGCGCGCTGGCGTTCGTGGCCGGGCGGCAGGTGTCCGAGATCGTCGATCTGGGCGAGGAGATCTACGACGAGCTGATGGCCGACCGGATCTACCCGCGCACCCGGGAGCTGGCCCAGCGGCACCTGGACGCCGGCCAGCGGGTCTGGCTGGTGACCGCGACCCCGGTCGAACTGGCCCAGATCATCGGCCGGCGGCTGGGGCTGACCGGGGCCCTGGGCACGGTGGCCGAGACCGATGACGGTGTCTACACCGGCCGGCTGTTCGGCGAGATGCTGCACGGGCAGGCGAAGGCCGCCGCGGTCCGCGCCCTGGCCGCCCGGGAGGGTCTGGACCTGCGACGGTGCACCGCCTACTCGGACTCGGTGAACGACGTACCGATGCTGTCCGTGGTGGGCACCGCGGTCGCGATCAATCCCGACGGCGCCCTGCGCGACATCGCCCGGGCCCGCGGCTGGCAGATCAAGGACTTCCGGACCGGGCGCAAGGCGGCCAAGATCTGGGTGCCGGGCGCCCTGGGTGCGGTGCTGGCCGGCATCGCCACCCTGATGTGGCGGTCCCTGCGGCGCCGGGCCCGCCGCGCGCTGGCCGCCTGACCGCGACGCCGCCGCCCGGTGGGCCGCCGTCCGTCAGCCGGCGGGTCGAGCGAAGACCACCACCCGCTCAGCGAGCCACCGTCTTCGCTCGGCGCGGACGACGCGGGCGCGAGCCACTCGCAGGTCGCGAGCCGACCGCTATCGCAGGACCCGGACCGGCCGCGCCCGTCAGCCCAGGAAGGGGTGGCCGCGCCGCAGGAGCAACCGGTACAGCGTCTGCTGGATCGTCTCCCGGACCCGGTCGGTGATGTTGAAGACGACCATCGGGTCGTCCGCGGCGTTGTCGCCGAATCCGGTGGTCGGGATCGGTTCGCCGAACTCGATGATCCACTTGCTGGGCAGCGGGACGGCGCCGAGCGGGCCGAGCAGCGGGAAGGTCGGGGTGACCGGGAAGTACGGGAACCCCAGCGCCCGGGCCAGCGGCTTGAGGTTGCCGATCAGCGGGTAGATCTCCTCGGCGCCGACGATCGAGACCGGGATGATCGGCACACCGGTCTTCATCGCGGCGGTGACGAACCCGCCCCGGCCGAACCGCTGCAGCCGGTAACGCTGGGAGTAGGGCTTGCCGACACCCTTGAAGCCCTCCGGGAATACGGCGACCAGCTCCCCGGTGGACAGCAGCCGCTCGGCATCCGGGTTGCAGGCCAGCGTGTTGCCCATCTTGCGGGCGATCGGGCCCATGAACGGGGTCTGGAAGACCAGATCCGCACCGAGCATCCGCAGCGGCCGGTGCATCGGGTGATGCTCGCGGACGGCGACCGCGGTCATCAGGGCGTCGACCGCGATGGTGCCCGAGTGGTTGGCCACCAGCAGGGCCCCGCCGGCGTCCGGGATGTTCTCCAGGCCGACGGTCTCGATGCGGAACCATTTGTCGTACAGCAGCTTCAGCGGCGGCACGACGACGTGGTCGGTGAAGTCGGCGTCGTAACCGAAGTCGTCGACCTCGTACTCGCCGGTCATCCGCCGGCGCAGGAACGCCAGCGATTCGGCCAGGCCGCGGCGCCACCCGGTCTCGGTGGTCGCCACCGGCTCGCCGCCCGCGGCGACTCCCGCCGGGCTCGCACCCGTCTCGGCCGGCGGGGTCAGGGCGGCCGGCGACCCGTCGGCCGGTCGCGGGGCGTCGCCCGGCTCCCGTCCCCGGCGCCCCACGGGCGCATCGGTGCCGGCCACTGCGGTTCCTCCGTCCGTCGCGGTCTGTTCCTGCTGCTCGGGCGCTCCACCGAGCCGATCCGGCGCCGGCTCGCCGGCGGCCACGGCCCGGGGCCGCACCCGGTCCCGGTCGCTCATCGGGTCCGCCGGCGCCGGGGTTGACCCCCGGCGTGACCGTCGATCCCGACCAGTCGGGGCCGCCCGGCCGGACCGGCCGGGTCGCCGGCCGTGGCGTCGTCACCGGTGGGGCGCTGCGCCAGCAGGTCCTCCGTCACCGATCCGGACGCCCGGACCGGATCCAGGGCCGGGGTGTCGGGCAGCGGCCGGACGCCCAGCGTCCCGGCCACCCGGACCTCGACCCCCCGGACGACCTGGGGTGTCACCACCGGCCGCAGGTGTGCGGCGAAGTCGTCGAACGCCTCCATGGTGGTGAACCGCGGCGTGTAGCGCACCCGTTCCCGCAACCGGGTGGTGTCCATCACCCGCCCCGCGGACAGCGCCTTGACCTGGTTCGGGGAGAACCCGCCCAGGTGCACGGTGCGCATCACGCGGGACAGCGGGTCGAGCCCGATGGACGGCACGGGCAACGGGATGCGTCCGGCCCGGTGGATCGCCTGGGCCAGCGTCATCGTGCCGTCACCGGCGGCGTTGACGGTCCCGGCGAAGTCGCCCAGGGCCAGGTGTTCCAGCAGGCCGATCGCGTCCTGCTCGTGCACGAACTGCAGGCGGGCGTCGCGGCCCAACACCATCGGCACCGCCGGCGTGAGGCCGAAGTACCGGGTCAGCGGGGTCACCACGGTCGGCCCGACGATCTCGGCGAACCGTGGGACCGCGATCCGGACGTCCGGCCGCCGGCGGCCGAAGCCGCGGACGTAGGCCTCGATGTCGATGGCGTCCCGGCCCGGCCCGGAGGGCACGGAGCGGGCCGACATCTCCTCGGTGAAGATCGCCGGGTCACGCGAGGAGGCGCCGTAGACCGCCCCGGTGGAGCGGACGATCAGGTTCCGGACGCTCTCCGACCGCTGGCAGGCGGCCAGCAGTTGCATGGTGCCCAGGACGTTCATTTCCTTGGCCATCGTCCGGGCCGCGGACGACGCCGGCGTCGACGAGGCCGACGCGTGGACCACGGTGTCGACCCCGGCCGCCTCGATCACCCGGGCCACCAGAGGGTTGCGGATGTCGACCCGGGCGAAGTCGGCCGCGCCCATCCGCGCCCGCGCCGCCGGTTCCGGCAGCGCGGCGTCGACCCCGATCACCCGGTCGACGGCCGGATGGTCCGCCAGCCGACCGGCCAGGCACGATCCGATGACCCTGGTCACCCCGGTGACCAGGACGATCAGTCCCGCCATCGACCTGCCACCTCTGCTGATTCTCCCGGCCCGATGTTGCCCGACGCCGCCCCCGGCCGGCCGCCCACGGACCGTCAGGTCCGCCCGGCCGGCCGGTGGCGACTACTTACCGGCCTTGCGGCGCGCCACCCGGGTCTTGCGCAGCAGCTTGCGGTGCTTCTTCTTGGCCATCCGCTTGCGACGCTTCTTGATGACAGAACCCATTGACGACTTCTCCCGGTGCGCGGCCGTCGCGGTCCATGGGCCGCATCGACGCATGATCTGGCACGGGCGGCACCCGGCCGCCCGCCGGCTCGGCGAATGCCGAGCCCGGGCCATCCTACCGGCCGGTACCGGCGCTCGAGACCGGCCGGTCCCGGCGCGGAGGCGACCGGACCACGGCCCGGATCGCTGCCGGCCCTGGCCCGATCCGACCGGACGCGGCCGTCAGCCGACGTCGTTGAAAGCGGTGCGCAGGTAGTCGTGCACGGCGCGTTCGGGCACCCGGAACGACCGGCCGACCCGCACCGCGGGCAACTCGCCCGAGTGGACCAGGCGGTACACCGTCATCCGGGACACACGCATCAGCGTGGCCACCTCGGCGACGGTCAGGAAACGCATCTCGGATAGCTTGCCGTCCCGAGGCGTCGGCTCCCTCGGGGGTCGGTCGTCTCGTGCGGGCATCGGACACCGTCTTCCGGCACGTTTCGCGCCACCGGCTTCCCCTCCGGTGGACACCCAACGTACGTGCTCTGTGAACTCTAGCGTGACTGGTGGGATCCGCGCGACGGTCAGTTTTTCCCGGGCCGCCCGGATCTCACGGTGCGTCATCACCGATCCGGGTGAGTGGCCCGGACGCCGGGTCACCCGGACGCCCGGGATCCGGCCCCGCGGCCGGCCACCGGGCCACCGGTCGCCTGAACCACCTGCATCAGACGAGTCGGACCGCCTGGATCAGGTGCCGACGGCGGCCGGCCGATAGCGTCGTTCCTGACAGCACGACCAGCACGACCAGCACGACCAGCACGACAGGCGGCCCCGGCCCACGCCGGCAGCACCGGGCCCGCCGGTCATCGGGACGCGGGCGGGGCGGCCAATGCCTGGCCCGCCCGCCGCGGCCCGATGGACCACCGCAAAGCGCGGCCACCGATGCCCGATGGCCGCGCTGCCGGCTGTCCCCCGCCGCTGCCGTCCGAATCCCATCGTCGGCCGGGTACCGGCCGGGCGCCGCTCGGTCAGGCGGGGTTCACCAGCCGGATCAGCAGCTCCGTCGCCGCCGTACCGGCCACCGCCCACGTCGCGCAGCCCAGCACGGCCCACCGGGCGAGCGCGGAGCGGGGCGGATCGAGGGCGATGCCCACCGCCGGCACCAGCCAGCGGCTCGTCACCGGGGCCAGCACGGCGACACCCCGGTAGCCCAGCCGGTCGAGCACCGTCGAGCCCCGGGTCAGCAGGACCGCGGCCCGGGCGCCGGCCCGGTCCCCGGCCGAGCGCCGCCACCAGCGGGCCACCCGCGGGCCGTGCCGCACCCCCTGGCGCACCCGCCGGGCCAGCTGGTCCGGAACCCGCTCGGCCACCACCGGCAGCAGGACGAGCACGAACGCGGCGCTGCCCAGGAAGACCCCGACCGCGGTGAGGGCCGGGTCCAGGCCGAGCGCCGGCCCCAGCGGGACGGTCAGCACCCCGAACGCGAAGGCGGCGAGCACCAGCACGGTGAAGGCGAGCACGCTGGGGTCCACCCGACCGATCCTCGCCCGGCCGCCCGGCGTGGCCGGTGCGACGCGCGGACCGACCCGGTCGGTTCCGATCCGGCGGGATGCCGGCCCGGGCGGCGCGGGCGGCGCGGGCGGCGTATTTCCCTTGCCCCCACTCCGCGGGCTCCGTACCGTTGGTCGCATCATGGATCGCTGATCTCGTCCGTCCCGCGTCCGCGGCCGACGCCCCCAGGGGGCCACCGGCCCGGCGGGATCGTCCGACCCGATCGCGAATCCACCTGATGTCACCCACCTCTGCCCTGCGTCCGCTGCCCGTCCCGACCCCGGACGCCGGCCCGAACGCTCCCGTCCGGATCGTGGCCGACGACCTGACCCTGTCCCACGGCAACCGGACGGTGCTGGACGGGGTCGACCTGGCGGCCGGGCCCGGCCGCCGGATCGGCGTCATCGGCGAGAACGGGACCGGCAAATCGACGCTGCTGCGCGTGCTGGCCGGCACGGCGCGGCCCGACCGGGGATCGGTCCGGATCACCGGCTCTATCGGACTTCTCGCGCAGGAGCCGGCGTTGGACGGCACCGTGCGGCAGGTCATGACCGGTGCTCTGGCGCCCCTGCACGAGGCCGTCGCCGACATCGAACGGCTCAGCGCCCGGATGGTGTGCGACCCGTCCGCCGCCGACGAGTTGGCCGACCGCCTCGAGTGGGCGACGGCGCACGACGCCTGGGACGCCGACCGCCGCGCCGCGATCGTGCTGGACGCGTTGGGCCTGTCGGCGATCGACCCGGATCGGCCCGCCCACCGGCTGTCCGGCGGCGAGCGCACCCGAGTGGCCCTGGCCGCGCTGCTCGTCGCTCGCCCGGACTGCCTGCTGCTGGACGAGCCCACCAACCATCTCGACGCCGCCGGCCTGGACCTGCTGGAATCACAGCTGCTCTCGCTGCCGGGCGTGGTCATCGCGGCCAGCCACGACCGCGCGTTCCTCGACCGGGTGTGCACCGATCTGCTCGATCTGGACCCGCAGATGTCCCCCGGCGAGCGGCGCTTCTCCTCGTCGTTCACCCGCTATCTCGAGCACCGCGCCGCCGCGCGGCGGCGCTGGGAGCAGACCTACGCCGAGCAGCAGGACCGGATCGCCGCGCTGCGCCAGGACTCGCGGATGGGCACCGACCGGATCGCGCCGGACCGGGGACCGCGGGACAACGACAAGTTCATCCACCACTTCAAGGGGGCCCGGGTCGAGCGAACCCACGCCCGCCGGGTTCGCCTGGCCGAACGCCGGCTGGCCGAGGCCGAGCGGTCGGCCGTGCCGGCCCCACCGGTTCGGCTCTCCTTCACCGGCGCGCTCACCGCGACCGCCCGCGATCGGGGCGCGGACCAGGACGTGGTGCGGGTGCGCGGGCTGCGGATCGCCGGCCGGGTGACAGTCGACGAGCTGGCCCTGCCGGCCGGCGGCCGGCTGCTGCTGACCGGCGCGAACGGGTCCGGCAAGTCCAGCCTGCTGCTGGCCCTGGCCGGCCGGTTGGGCCCCGCGGACGGCGCGGTGCGGGTGCACGCCGACCGGATCGGGCTGCTCGAGCAGGACGTTGCGTTCGCCGACCCGGAGCTGACCGCCCGCGCCACGTTCGGCCGGGCGGTGGGGCAACCGGACGACGAGGCGTCCCTGCTCGTCGACGTCGGCCTGCTGCGGCGGACCGACCTGGACACCCCGGTCGGGGGGCTCAGCGTCGGCCAGCGGCGGCGGCTGGGATTGGGTCTGCTGGTGGCCCGGCCGCCCGACCTGCTGCTGCTGGACGAACCCACCAACCACCTCTCGCTCACCCTGGCCGCCGACCTGGAGGAGGCGCTGGGCGCGGCGCCCGGCACGGTGATCGTGGCCAGCCACGACCGCTGGCTGCGCGGGCGGTGGACGGGTGCGGAGTACCGGATGGCCGGCTGACCCCGGGGGCCGGTCCGGGTGGCCGGTCCGGGCGGCCGGTCCGGGTGGCCGGTCCGGGTGGCCGGTCCGGGTGGCCGGCTCTGGTGGCAGGCTCGGGGCCATGAGCTCGCCCGTCAGCCTCGAGCCGATCGTGCTGGGATCGGATCCGACCTCGATCGCCGACATCGCGGCGATCGCCCACGGGGCGCCCGTCGTGCTCGACGAGCGCGCGGTGCGGGCGATCGACCGCACCCACCGGCTGCTGCCGACGGTGCTGCGATCCGGGTCGCCGGTCTACGGCCTCAACACCGGGGTCGGCGACCTCTACACCACGGTGCCGGATTCCCGGGATCCCGCCGCCGTCCAGCTGCAGATGCTGCGCAGCCACGCCAGCGGGGTGGGCGATCCGCACGACGAGGCGGCGGTCCGGGCGATCATGGCCTGCACCATCCGCTCGCTGGCCCGGGGTTACAGCGGGGTCAGCGTCCGGCTGGTGCAGACGCTCGTCGACATGCTCAACCGGGGGGTCGTGCCGTACGCCCCGTCCCAGGGTTCGGTCGGGTACCTGACCGCGACCGCGCACATCGGGCTGGCGGTCTTCGGCGAGGGCCAGGCCTGGTACCGGGGTGACCTGCTGGCCGGCGCGGAGGCGCTGCGCCGGGCCGGGATCGCCGGCCAGGAACCGGGTCTGCGCGAGGGGCTGGCCCTGATCAGCGGAACGTTCGAGATCAGCGGCATCGGCGCGCTGGCCGTCAACAAGGTGCAGACCCTGATCGACGTCGCCGACGTCGCCGGGGCGATGAGCGTGGAGGCGTTGCGCGGCAACACCCGGGGCTTCGACGCCCGGCTGCAGGCCCTGCGGCCGCACCCCGGTCAGGTGCTGACCGCCCGCCGCTTGCGGGCGCTGCTGGCCGGCAGCGAGATCGTCGAGACCTACCGTCGGCATCGCCTGCAGGACCCGTTGAGCCTGCGCTGCATCCCCCAGGTGCACGGCGCCGTCCGGGACTGCCTGGCCTACGTCGCCGGCGTCGTCGAGTGCGAGATCAACTCCGTCACCGACAATCCCGTCTTCGTGACGATCGACGGGCCGGACGGGCCCGAGCTGCAGGCTCTCTCCGGCGGCAACGGGCACGGCGCCCCGATCGCCACGGCGCTGGACTGTCTGGCCATTGCCACCGCGGAGCTGAGCACGATGTCCCAGGCGCGGTCGGATCGGCTGACCAACAGCCACCTCTCGGAGCTGCCGCCGTTCCTGGTCGCCGGATCCGGCGCGGGCTCCGGCTTCATGATCCCGCCGTACGTGGCCGCCGCGTTGGCGGCGGAGAACCGGGCGCACGCCGCCCCGGCGACCGTGCACACCGTCTCCACCTGCGCCGGCCAGGAGGACCACGTCAGCATGGGCACCACCGCGGCGATCAAGGCCCGCCGGGCGGCCTGGAACGCCGGTCACATCCTGGCCGTCGAACTGCTGTGCGCGGCCCAGGCGCTGGACTTCCATGCGCCGCTGCGTCCGGGGGTCGGCACCGGCGCCGCCCATGCCGCGATCCGCCGGCTGGTGCCGACCCGGGTGGCCGACGACCCGATCGGCCCCGACCTGGAGGCCGTCCGCGCCCTGGTGCAGGACGGCACCCTGGCCGGCCTGGTCGACGCCCGGCTCGACCCGGATGCGCTGGGCCCGGCCGCGGACGCCCTCGCGGCGGCGCCGGCCGGCTGACCCACCCGCTCCGCCCCGGCGAGCCCGTCGGCCGCGCCGAACCGAGGCCAGGCCCGCCCGTTGCGCTGATCCAAGGCCCAAGGAAAGCGACACAACGGACGCGAATCTGGGACTTTGATCAGCGCAGTCGGATCAGCACAGCCGGACCAGAACAGCCGGATCGGCATGCCCGATGAGCCCACTCTGATCAGCACAGCACGAGCCGACCGGACCGAAGGTCAGCGACCGAGCGCCGGACGATGGGCGGTCAGCTCGCGTCGTGGGCCTTGCCGAGCTCGGCCGAGCGGAGGGCGGCGGCCTCGATGGCACTGAGCAGCGCGGCCCGCACCCGGTGGTTCTCCAGTTCGCGGATGGCCGCGATGGTGGTGCCCCCCGGGGAGGTGACGGCCTCGCGCAGGGCCACCGGGTGCTCCCCCGAATCGCGCAGCATGGTGGCCGCGCCCACCGCGGACTGGATGATCAGCTCCGTCGAGACGGCGCGCGGCAGGCCGAGCAGGATGCCGGCGTCGATCATCGCCTCGACCAGGAAGAAGAAGTACGCCGGACCGGACCCCGAGAGCGCGGTGACCGCGTCCTGCTGCGCCTCCGGCACCCGCACCACCTTGCCCACCGTGGAGAGCAGGTCCTCCACCAGCTGCAGGTGGTCCGGCCCGGCGTGCGAGCCGGCGGAGATGGCGCTCATGGCCTCGCCGACCAGCATCGGCGTGTTCGGCATCACCCGGACCACCGGCGTCCCGGCCGGCAGGTGTCGTTCGTACAGCGACGTCGGCAGGCCGGCGCAGAGGGAGACCACCAGGGTGCCGGGGGTGATGGCGCCGGCCAGCGTCTGCAGCAGCGGGTCGATGTCCTGCGGCTTGACCGCCACGATCAGCACGTCGGCCAGCGCGGCCGCCTCGTCGGTCTCGACCCCGCGGACGCCGTACCGCTGGGTCAACTCCTGCACGCGATCCGGATAGCGCTCGGTGAACATGAGCGAATCGGGCAAGCGCCCCGCCCCGATGAGCCCGGCCAGCATGGCCTCACCGATCTTGCCCGCGCCGAGGATGGCGATCGTCGTCATGGCGAACAGGGTGCCACGGCCGGCCGGGCGTCAGCGATCGGGCCGCCGGCCCGCCAGCAGGCGCTCGACGCCGTCCAGGATGCGGTCCAACCCGAAGTCCAGGGACGCGGCCGGGTCGCCGGCGCTGTTGAGCTGCTCGCCGACCGCCCGTCCCACCCGCCCGGAGACGGGGAAGGCGGCCGGGTCCATCACCGCGGCCAGGGCCGGCTCGACGGCCCGCCACCACTGCTCGTCGTCCTCGCCACCACCGGACCGGTCGGCGGTCAGCGCCGCCTGCCAGCGGGCCAGGCCCTGCACGTGCATCAGCACCGTCGTCAGGACGCCGTCCATTTCGGCGTCGGTCAGCCCGATCCGGTCCAGCGGCCGCAGCTCGGACTCGTACTTTCGGCTGATGTGCGGACCGAGAATTGGTCGGCCCTGCGGGATCTGCAGCAGCCACGGGTGGCGGGCGAACAGCTCCCAGTTGCGCCGGGCGATCAGCCGCAGGGCCGACCGCCAGTCGGGCTGCCGGGCGGGCTCGTCGGGGTCGGGATAGGTCCGGCCGGTCACGGTGTCGATCAGCAGGGCGACCAGCGCAGGCTTGCCGGGGACGTGGGTGTAGATCGACATCGTGCCGGCCCCGAGCCGGTCGGCGACCGCCCGCATGGACAGGGCCTCGATACCACCGGCGTCGGCCAGCTCCTCGGCCGCCTGCACGATCGCCCGCACGGTCAGGCCGGACCGGCCGGGCCGGTCCTGCGGACCCCACAGCAGGGCCAGCGTCCTGACCGGGTCGTCCGCGGCGACCCTCTTCTCCGGCATCACGTCATTGTCCGTCCGGCCCGACACCGTCGCGGACCGCGGTCCACCGGACCGATCGGGGCTGTCCCGTACATAGTACGGTACAGTGTACGGAATGAACGACGACCGCCGCTCCCCCGCCCTTGCGATCGAGGTGCGCGACCTGCGCAAGCACTACCCGGGTCCGGCCGGGCCGGCCGGACCGGCCGGCGTCCACGGCAGCGACCAGCAGGTCGAGCGGGGCACCGTCCACGCCCACCT
>NZ_JBMDXT010000320.1:0-2070 GCF_048594475.1 Nakamurella sp.
GGCCTGCTGATGATCGTGTACGTCGTGTTCGGCGGGATGAAGGGCACCACCTGGGTGCAGATCATCAAGGCCGTGCTGCTGATGACCGGCGCCGGCATCATGACCGTCTGGGTGCTGGCCAAGTACGGCTTCAACCCCTCCGAGCTGCTCAACGCGGCGGCCGGGGCGTCCGGCAAGGGCGAGGCCTTCCTGGAGCCGGGTCTGCGCTACGGGGTGGAGAACGCGGACGCCACCAAGACCCTGCTGTCCAAGCTGGACTTCATCTCGCTGGCCATGGCCCTGGTGCTGGGCACCGCCGGCCTGCCGCACATCCTGATCCGCTTCTACACCGTCCCCAGCTCCAAGGCGGCCCGCAAGTCGGTGCTCTGGGCGATCGGGCTGATCGGCACCTTCTACCTGATGACGCTGGCGCTCGGCTTCGGCGCGGCGGCGCTGGTCGGGCACGAGGCGATCACCAAGCAGAGCGCCGGCGGCAACTCGGCGGCGCCGCAGCTGGCCGAGGCGCTCGGTGGCGTCGGCACGACGACGGGCGCGATCATGCTCGCCGTCATCGCCGCGGTCGCGTTCGCCACCATCCTGGCGGTCGTGGCCGGGCTGACCCTGGCCTCGTCCTCGTCGCTGGCGCACGACCTGTACGCCAACGTGATCCGGCGCGGCAAGCCGACCACCGACAAGCAGGAGGTGCGGGTCGGTCGGATCTCCGCCGTCGTCATCGGCGCGATCTCCATCGCCCTGGCGATCCCGGCCCAGTCGCTCAATGTGGCGTTCCTGGTCGCCATCGCGTTCGCCATCGCCGCCTCGGCCAACCTGCCGGTGATCCTGTACTCGCTGTTCTGGAAGCGGTTCAACACCCGCGGCGCCACCTGGGGGATCTACGGCGGCCTGATCTCGGCGCTGGTGCTGCTGATCTTCTCGCCCAACGTCTCCGGCGGTGCGGTCAACGCCACGACCGGCAAGGCGGCCAGCCTGTTCAGCGACCCGTCCATCGACTTCCACTGGTTCCCGCTGAACAACCCGGGTCTGATCTCCATCCCGCTGGGCTTCCTGTTCGCCTTCATCGGCGCCGTGACCAGCAAGGAGTTCAACAAGGCCAAGTGGGCCGAGATGGAGGTCCGCTCGCTCACCGGCGCGCACGCCGAGAAGGCGGTCTCGCACTGACCGGTCGATCGTGACGGGCCGGACGGCCGGCGTCGGGGTATCCATCCTCCCGGCGCCGGCCGTCCGGCCGTCGGGCCCCCGGTGTGCCGGGTCGGTTCGCCGGTCGGTTCGCCGGGTCGGTTCGCGGGTCCGAGCCCGGCTGTCCGTCCCGGGGTGTGCGGCGGCCCGGGCGCGTCACCCGGACCGGGCGATCTGCGGGCCGCCCGGCGGATCTCACCCGGTCCTGGGGAGGCCGGGGAGCGGGCCGGGGTCGGACCCTCACCACCGACGGCAGACGAGCGTCGCCTTCTGGATGGGAGAGGACCATGGCCACACCGAAGAAGTCCGCGCCGAAGGCATCCGCGGCGGCCCAGCCCCCGAGCGGCGGGCTGACGGCGTGGGAGGCCGAGTTCGCCCGGATGGCCGCCGACTTCTCCGATCCCCACCAGGCATGGCGCCGGCTGTTCTCGGAGTTCTTCGGCACCGTCCTGCTGGTCCTGGTGGCCGCGGGCGGCGGCATGATGGGCACCGCGTTCCCGGACACGATCAGCCGGACGGCGGCGGTGACGGCCCCCGCGCTGATGGTGCTGGGCATCATCCTGTTCATGGGCAAGGTCTCCGGCGCCCACCTCAACCCGGCGGTGAGCATCGCCTTCGCCCTGCGCGGCGACTTCCCGTGGCGCCGGGTCCCCGGCTACATCGTCACGCAGCTGGCCGGCGCGTCGCTGGCCGCGCTGTTCCTGCAGGCGGTGATCGGGGTGTCGGCCAGCAACGGCTCGAACTACCCGGCGACCGGCTACTCGAACCTGATCGCCTTCGTGATGGAGGCGGTGCTGACCTTCGGCCTGGTCAGCGTCATCCTGGGCACCGCGTCCGGGGCCCAGAACCTCGGCGTCATCGGCGCTCTGGGCGTGGGCGGCTACATCGCGCTGG
>NZ_JBMDXT010000321.1:0-13362 GCF_048594475.1 Nakamurella sp.
GGTGTCGATCAGGTGCTGCAGGTTGCCGGAGTGGATCCGCTGCCGGGACAGGTCGTCCAGCCAGAGCGAGACGCCCTGGGCGGTCAGGTCGGCCAGCCGGTCGGGGGAATCGGTGCTCGTCGGAGTGCTCATGTGTTCTCGTCTTCCTTTCCGCCGGCCCGGGTGGGTCGGCGACGGCGGTCAGTCAGTCGTTCTGGGCGGTGGGGGTGGCGTCGTCCTGGCCCGCATGGTGCAGCGAGGACGCGTTCGGGGCTCCGCTCGGGCCGCCGCCGGCGGCGGCCGCGGCCAGCGACGCCTGGGCCGCTGCCACTGTCGCATCGGCGGTCAGCCCGAACTCGCGGTACAGCGTCTGGAAGTCGGCGGAGGCGCCGTAGTGCTCCAGGGACACCGGCTTGCCGTAGCTGCCCAGCCAGCGCCACCAGGGCTGCGCGATGGCGGCCTCGACGGACACCCGGGCGGTGACCTCGGACGGCAGCACCGACTGGATGTAGGCGGCGTCCTGGGTCTCGAACCAGTCCAGGCACGGCACCGACACGACCCGGGCGCCGATGCCCTGCGCCTGCAGGGCCTCCCGCGCCGCGACCGCGATCTGCACCTCGGACCCGGAGGCCATCAGGATCACCTTCTGCTGGGCCGATTCGTCCCAGTCGGCCAGCACGTAGGCACCGCGGGCCACGCCCTCGGCGCTGGTGCCCTCGAGCACCGGGACGGCCTGCCGGGTCAGGATCATCCCGGCCGGGCCGCTGAACCAGTCGTGCTGGCGCTCCAGCACGGCCTTCCAGGCGTGCGCGGTCTCGTTGGCGTCGGCCGGGCGGACCACGCTCAGGCCCGGGATGGCCCGCAGCGCGGCCAGGTGCTCGACCGGCTGGTGGGTCGGGCCGTCCTCACCCAGGCCGATCGAGTCGTGCGTCCAGACGTAGATGGCCGGCGCCCCCATCAGGGCGGCGAGCCGGACCGCGCCCCGCATGTAATCGCTGAACTGCAGGAACGTGCCGCCGTAGGGGCGGGTCGGGCCGTGCATCACGATGCCGGTCAGGATCGCGCCCATGCCGTGCTCGCGGATGCCGAAGTGCAGGGTGCGGCCGTAGGGCTGGGCGTTCCAGTGCTTGGTGGCGGCGTCGACCGGGCCGAAGCTGTCCGCACCCTCCATCGTGGTGTTGTTCGACTCGGCCAGGTCGGCCGAGCCGCCCCACAGCTCGGGCAGCACCGGGGCCAGGGCGCCCAGCACCTTGCCCGACGCGGCCCGGGTCGCGATGCCCTTGGGGTCCACGTCCCACGACGGCAGGCCGTCGGCCCAGCCGTCCGGCAGGTCGCGGGCCTGCAGCCGGTCGAACAACTCCTTGGCCTGCGGATTCTTCGCCGCCCAGGCGTCGAAGTCCTGCTGCCACCGCGCCCGCGCGGCCTTACCCCGCTCGAGCAGGGATCGGGTGTGCGCGATGACGTCGTCGGCGACCTCGAAGCTGCGCTCCGGGTCGAAGCCCAGGATCTTCTTGACCGCGGCCACCTCGGGCGCGCCCAGCGCGGAGCCGTGCGCCTTGCCGGTGTTCATCAGGGTCGGCGCCGGGAACGCGATGATCGTGCGCAGCTCGATGAACGAGGGCTTGTCGGTGACCGCCTTGGCCTTCTCGATGGCCTCGAGGATGCCGGTGACGTTCTCCCCGCCGTCGACCTTCTGCACGTGCCAGCCGTACGCCTCGTAGCGCGCCGCCACATCCTCGGACAGCGCGATGTTGACGTCGTCCTCGATCGAGATGTCGTTGTGGTCGTAGATCACCACCAGGTTGCCCAGCTGCTGCCGGCCGGCGATCGAGGACGCCTCGGAGGTCACGCCCTCCTCGATGTCGCCGTCGGAGGCCAGGACGTAGATGAAGTGGTCGAACGGCGACTGCCCGGCCGGCGCATCCGGATCGAACAGGCCCCGCTCCCGCCGAGCGGCCATGGCCATGCCGACCGCCGACGCCAGACCCTGGCCCAGCGGGCCGGTGGTGATCTCGACACCCTTGGTGTGGTGGTACTCCGGGTGGCCGGGAGTCAGCGACCCCCAGGTGCGCAGCGCCTCCAGGTCGGCCAGTTCCAGCCCGAAACCGCCCAGGTACAGCTGCACGTACAGGGTCAACGACGAATGACCGCAGGACAGCACGAAGCGGTCGCGGCCGACCCAGTGCGGGTCCGCCGGATCGTGCCGCATCACCCGCTGGAACAACGAGTAGGCCGTCGGCGCCAGCGACATCGCGGTACCCGGGTGGCCGTTCCCGACCTTCTGCACCGCGTCGGCGGCCAGCACCCGGGCGGTGTCAACGGCCCGCTTGTCCAGGTCCGACCAGTCGGCCGGGACATGGGCGGTGGTCAGGGTGGGGATGTCGGCCGAAGCGGCCGAATCGAGCTGAGCGGTCACGTGGGACTGTCCTCCAAAGGTCGCGTACACGCGCCCGTCGCGCGTCGCGGAATCTGTGACGGTGGTGACGTTCGATTGCGCAGTCCTAATCATAGTACCCATCGGCGCCATTCCGACGACGCGGTCCACCCGGATCTGCGCCGGGTGGTCCGCGCGGCGTCGAGGTGGTGTCCGCCGGGTCTCGCGGGGGAGTCGGTCGGGTGTCCGGCGGGTGTCCGGCGAGGGTTCCGGACCGGACCGGCCGTCGGTGATCGCGGGTGGTCAGGAAGTGGTCAGGAAGTGGTCGGGGGGGGGGGGGTCGGACGGTGCCGAAGCGGTGCCGGGCGATCGCCCCGACGACCTGGCCGAGCCCGACACGGGCCCGGGCAGGTCGGCGCGGCGATCGGGGCCCACCTAGGATGAGCGTCTGTCGTCCACCCGCCGCGGTCGTCACATCACGCCGCCGGCGTCGGGGCCGACGGTGAGCGAGCAGTCCGCCGAGGTAGAGGAGTCCCGTGGAGGTCGCGTCCGGGTCCGGCCGGGACTTCGAGGTCCGGGCCGCCACGGCTGTCCCGTCCGCCGGCCCGCCGACCCGCTCGTCGGACGCCGCGCCCGGGCGCGGAACCGACACCGCGACCGACCGTGGGACCGACCTGGGGTCGGACCGGGTGGCCGACCTCGCGCACTCCGCCGACACCGGCACCGGGTCGCCGGAACCGGGATCTTCCGGCCGGCGGTCCTGGCTGGACACGCGGATCGGCGCCTACGTCGCCCTCACCAAGCCGCGGATCATCGAGCTGCTGCTGATCACGACCATCCCGGCGATGTTCGCCGCGCAGCGTCAGGTGCCCGCCGTCGGGTTGCTGATCGCCACGCTCGTCGGCGGCACCCTGGCGGCCGGAAGTGCCAACGCGCTGAACTGCGTGGTCGACGCCGACATCGACGCGGTGATGCGGCGCACCCGCTCCCGGCCGCTGGCCCGGCACACCGTCACCCCGCGGGCCGCGCTGGTCTTCGGTGTCCTGCTGGGGGTGCTCGCCGCGGCGGTGCTGCTGGCCTTCACGACCTGGCAGGCCGCGGCGCTGGCGGTCGTCGCGATCCTGTTCTACGTCTTCGTCTACTCGATGTGGCTCAAGCGCCGCACCTCGCAGAACATCGTCTGGGGCGGTCTGGCCGGCTGCATGCCGGTGATCATCGGCTGGTCCGCGGTGACCGGCGACATCGGCTGGCCGGCCTGGGTGTTCTTCGGCGTCATCTTCTTCTGGACCCCGCCGCACACCTGGGCGCTGGCCATGCGGTACCGCGCCGACTACGCCGCGGCCGGCGTGCCGATGCTGCCGGTCGTCGCGCCCGACCGCGAGGTCGTGCGCCAGATCGTGCTCTACAGCTGGGCGATGGTGGCCTGCTCGTTGCTGCTGATCCCCGCCTCGTCGTGGATCTACGCCGCGGTCGCGGTGCCGCTGGGCCTGTGGTTCCTGGCCATGGCGCATCTGCTGCACACGCGGGTGCTGCGCGGCGCGCCGGCCAAGCCGATGACGCTGTTCCACCTGTCCAACCTGTACCTGACGGGGATCTCGGTGGCCTGGGCGGTCGACGCCGCCATCGGTCTGCCGGTCCTGGGGTGGCCGGGCTGAGCCCGGTGGACACCAAGAACACGGACCCCGAGCAGATGGGCACCGAGCGGATGGGCACCGAGGGCAGGGACACCGAGCGCAGGGACACCGACCATGCCGAGGCCGAGCAGACCGCCGGGCTCAATGCGGCCCAGGCTCGGCACGCCGACCGGCTACGGGCCTTCGTGGCCGCCCACGGCGGCGCCGGTGCGGCCGTCGTCGAGCCGATCGGCCGGGTCGGCGTCCGGATCGTCGTGGTGGCCGAGGACGGCACCTACGGCGATGCCGTGGCTCCTTCCGCCGACACGGCGGCGGCCATGTGCCGGCGGGCCGGCATCGCCGTGGCCGACGGGTGGACCCGTGAGCTGTCGGCGAAGGTGGCCCCGAGCCCGGCCGACCGTCGCCGGATGGCCGGCACCGGTCGCTGACGCCGTCCGTCCGACCCGACACGAAAAGTTGCCGACGACAATGTGAATTGTCGTTGACAACGTGAGTTGTCGTGTGTCATCGTCTGTGACGTGGAACTCGGCGAGATGTACGACTACATCGCAGACCTCCTCGGGGACGCGGCTCTCCCACCGGACGAGTCGGCCACCGAGCAGGAGTTCGAGCTGGCCAAGATCCGGCTGATCTCCCAGGCCCGCCTGGTCCTCGACATCATCGAGGGGCAGGCCGTGCACGAGTTGCGGTCCTCGCTGCCGCAGACCAGCTACTCCGACATCGGCGACGCCCAGGGCATCAGCAAGCAGGCGTCGCGCATCCGGCACACCAAGCTCGACCAGGTCCTCCGGGTGCATCAGCTCGACGGCCGCCGGCACAGCCTGTCCAAGGCCGTCGTGAGCACCAAGCACCGTCGCGCGGCGGCGCCCGTCCGGCAGGCCCGGCGCCGCACCCCGCGCGAGTACTGATTCCACACCCGGCTCACCGGTGACCGCCCGGCGGTCGACCGGCCCTGCCGCGCACCCCGACGACGGGCCGGCCCGATCGGATCCGTCCTGATCCACCCCGGTTCGTCCGGTTCCCTCCACCGGGTGCTCCCGGTCCCACCACCCGGCGTCCGCCTACCCGACACACCCCGGACGCCCGTCCAGAGAGGTTCTCGTCATGGCCGCCACCGCCACCAATCAGCCCAAGATCGCCACCACGCACACCGGCGCCTTCTTCGGTGCCGCCGTCGCTTTCCTGGCCGCCACCGGCGTCTGGAACGTCGCGAACATCTGGCTGCTCGGCATCAGCGCCCAGGAGCAGTGGATGCTGGCCATGGGCGTGCTGAGTGCCATGTTCGCCACCGTCGTGGTGTCCAAGGTGGTCCGCGACCGGGAGGAGTCCCGCAACCTGGTCAACGAGGTCCGCCAGGCCCGCTACGAGGAGATCCTGGCCAACGCGCCGGCTCCCGGCCTGGGCCACATGTGAGCCCCCGGGGGCGGGCGGGACGGGCGCCGGGCGCCCCCATGACCGAACGGATGCGCCTGGTCCGCCAGCGCGCGGCCCTGCGCCGGGGCCGGGTCGTCTACGTGGCGATGCCGGTTCCGGTGTGGGTGCCCGACCCGGTGCCGCCGTCGTCCCGGTTCGACCGGGCGGCGGCGCGGGTCGCGGCCCGGGTGCGGCCGCGAACCCGCCGGGCCGGTCGGTTTCAGCCGGTCGGGGAGGCCGCGCTGCGGGCGGTCGCGGAGGGTTCGGCCGTGCGCTCGGTGCTCAGCCGCTGAGGTCCCCGGGTCCGGGTGGCCATGGCCAGCGCGGCGGCCGCGGCGACCAGCAGTGTCGCGCCGAGCACATGGGCCACCACCAGGACCTCCGGCACCCCCGTGGCGTACTGGACCAGCCCGATCAGTCCCTGCCCGACGGTCACGCCGATCAGGACGTACGCCCGCCTCATCAGCCGCCGCGGCGCCCGCACCGCCAGGTAGCCGACCGTCATCGCGATCAGCAGGCCCAGGTAGGCGAACATCAGGTCGGCGTGCAGTTGGGCCAGCGCGCGGACCGACACGTCCAGTCGCGGCGTGGCGTCGTCGCCGCCGTGCGGCCCGGCCGCGGTGACCAGGGTGCCGGCGACGCACAGTGCGACCAGCACACCGACCGTCGCCCAGGTCAGCAGTTGCAGCGGGCGGGGCACCACGGGCACCGGCGGGTCGTCGGTCTCGTCCAGCCGGACCAGCACCATGATCGCGACGAACAGCAGGATCAGCGACACCAGCATGTGCGGCGCGACCGTCCACCACGCCAGGCCGGTGAGCACCGTGATGCCGCCCCAGATCGCCTGGAACACCACGCCGGCGGGCAGCACCGCGGACAACCGGACCACCCCGGGGCGGCGCGGCTCCGCCCGCCAGAGCACCACGAACAGGCCGAGCGAGGCGAACAGCACCAGGCCGGTGAGCGTGCGGTTGCCGAACTCGATCGCCTGGTGGACGGCGGACAGGTCGGACCGGCTGATCGGCACCAGTGACCCCGGGTGGCACTCCGGCCAGGTCGGGCAGCCCAGGCCCGATCCGGTCACCCGGACCGTGGCCCCGGTGACCGCGATCAGGCCGTTGGTCAGCACGGCGGCCCAGGCGAACGCCTTCTGCAGCCCGTGCGAGGGCGGCCGACGCCACCACGGCAGGGTGGCCGCGGCCGGTGCGCCGGGCCTGGAGCGGGAGTCGGGCCGGGGATCAGTCAGAGCCATCGGAACCACCGTACGGTCGCGGCCCAGCCGATCACGATCCAGGCCGACAGGATGAGCAGTGAGGTGACCGGCGGGGTGCCGCCGGCCATGGCTGCGCGCAGGGCCTGCGACATGGCGCCGGGCGGGGTCAGCTCGCCGATCGTGCGCAGCGCCGCCGGTGCCCGGTCCAGCGGCACGACGATGCCGCCGACCGCCACGAACACCAGCCAGATCAGGTTGGCCAGGGCCAGCACCGCCTCCGCCCGCAGGGTGCCGCCCAGCAGGAGGGCCAACCCGACGCAGGCCGCGGCGCCGAGCAGGACCACCACCAGGGCCCACAGCGGTGATCCCTGCGGTCGCCAGCCCAGGATGGCGGCGGCCACGCCGAGCAGGGCGAGCTGGCCGGCCAGCACGACCAGGGTGGCCACGCACTTGCCGGCCAGCAGTTGGCCGCGCCCGACCCCGGCCGCGGCGAGCCGCTTGAGCACGCCGTACCGCCGGTCGAAGCCGGTCGTGATGGCCTGCGCGGTGAAGGCCGACGAGAAGACCGCCAACACCAGCACGCCCGGCAGCACGGCGTCGATCCGCGGCTCGGGCAGGTCGATCAGCGTGATCGAGGTGCCGGCGACGAGCGCGACCAGAGGGATCACCAGGGCGAGCAGCAGCTGTTCGCCGTTGCGCAGGGTGACCCGCAGCTCCAGACCCGCGGTGGCGGTGATCCGCCGCAGCGGCGGGGCCGGCCGGGGATCGGGGGTGAACGTGCCGGGCGGGAAGGTCGGCGCGGGCGCGTCGGTCATCCCGTCACCCTCGCGGACCGGCGCGCGGGTCCGGACCGGGGACACCGGCCGGCGGGCCGGGTGGGGCGGTGCATCACGGTCGAATCTCCCGTCCGGTCAGTTCCAGGTACACGTCGTCCAGCGAGCGCTGGTTGACCTGCAGCTCGCCGGGCAGGACCCCGACCTGTGCGCAGAAGGAGGTCACCGTCGCCACCGTGGCCGGGACGATCTCCCCTTCGACGAGGTAACGGCCGTTGCTGGTCTCGCGGACCGCGAACCCGTCGGGCAGGGCCAGCCGCAACAGCTCCAGGTCGAGGCCGGGCGCGGCGGCGAAGCGCAGCTGCCGGTGTTCGGCCCCCCCGGTCAGCTCGCCGGGGGCACCCTGCGCGACGACCCGGCCGTGGTCGACGATGACGACCCGGTCGGACAGCAGTTCGGCCTCGTCCATCAGGTGGGTCGTCAGCAGGATCGCCACCCCGTCGGCCCGGGCCGCCCGCAGCAGGTCCCACACCAGGTGCCGGGCCTGCGGGTCGAGCCCGGCCGTCGGCTCGTCCAGGAAGAGCAGTTCGGGTCGGCCCACCAGGGCCATGGCCAGGCTCAACCGCTGCACCTGCCCTCCGGAGAGCCGCCGGACCGGGGTGCGGGCGACCGAGCTCAGGCCCAGCACCTCGAGCAGCATCTCCGGGTCGTGCGGGTGGTGGAAACAGCCGGCGATCGTGCGCAGCATCTCGCCGGTGCGGGCGGCTGCATGCGAGCCGCCGGCCTGGAGCATCACGCCGATGCGCGGACGCAGGCGGGCCGCCTGCCGCCACGGATCGAGCCCGAGCACCCGGACCGTGCCGCCGTCGGGCCGGGCGAACCCGGTGCAGGCGTCCAGGGTGCTGGTCTTGCCGGCGCCGTTCGGGCCGAGCACCGTGACCAGTTCGGCGGGGCCGACCGCGAACGTCACGCCGTCGACCGCACGCACGCGGCCGTAGGTGCGCACCAGCCCGTCGACCTGCAGGACGGGCTCCGGGCCGTCGGGGTGCTGGGTGCTCACGTTGATTGACAATAGGCGGCCGTCACGGTGTCCCGGTCCGGTGCGAGGGCCCGGCCCGGGTGCGCCGCGTCACGCCAGGGACAGCGCCACCTGCTCCAACCGGTCCAGGCCCTCCTGCAGGCCCACCTCCATGCCGCTGGCCACGATGGCGTCCCGCAGTTCGACCGAGGACACCTCGGTCAGCACGGTCAGCCGGGTGCCGGCGCCCCGATCGGTGAACGTGGACGTGCACACCACCGGGTCCGCATCCGGGTCGGGGCCCGGGGCACCCTCGAAAACCTCGGTGTAGACGATGGTTTCGTCGGGGACGACGACGCGGTACTCGCCATGGAACGCCACCTGGAACCCTTCGTGCGCCGTCATCACGTAGCGCCACCGGCCCCCGACGCGCAGGTCGATGTCGATCCGGTCCACCACGCCGCGGTCGCCGGCCCACCAGCGGGCGACCAGGTCCGGTTCGACGTGCGCCCGGTACACCAGGTGGCGGGGGGCGGCGAAGTCCCTGGTCACCAGGATCTGGGTGGGCGCCGGGAAGCTCACCACCGCGGAGTGGGTCGTGGTCGGGGTCATCGCCGTTCCTCCGATTCGTCGGCCTGCAGGTCCGCCAGGACCTCGTCGAGCAACTCGTACCGGGCGGACCAGGTCCGCTCGTACCGGCGCACCCAGTCGAAGACCGCCCTGAGCGGTTCGCCGTCGAGCCGGTAGATCCGCCGGCGGCCCTGGTCCTGCACCCGCACCAGACCCACCTCGCGCAGCACCCGCAGGTGCTTGGACACCAGCGGCTGGGGGATGCCCAGCGCGTCCACGAGATCGCCGACCGGATGGGGCCCGCCGGCGAGCAGGTCCAGGATCTGCCGCCGTCGCGGCTCGGCGACCGCGTTGAACGCGTCCGTCGTGGTGGCGGCCCTGGCCATCGGCCCATTATATGGCTATATGGACATGTGTCAACGATCGCCGGCCGGCGGGAGGCCGGGATCGGGGCTGCACCGGGGTCGGGTCGCGGCCGAGGGTTCCACCGGTGGACCCCGGGGTACCGACCGTGCATGCAGGAGTCGGGCGGGAAGCGCGCACAATCGTTCCGGGCATGGCGCTGAGCGCCGGGTGGCGGGGCCGGGCGCTGCTCCAGGTCCGGCGGATCTGGCTGCCGTTGGGTGCGGTGCTGCTCGCGTACGGCGTGGCCGCCGCGGTCAACCAGCCGCTCCGGGACCGGATCCGGCCGGGCGCGCAGAATCATCTGGGACTGCCGCTGCACGTCGTCGAGCCGGTCCGGGCGGACGAATTCGTCTTCGGCACCCTGCCGACGACCTGGCTGCAGCAGCGGCTGGTCGACCCGTCCGGTCCGCACTGGTACGACGCCGCCGTCGCGCTCGTCTACGCCAGCCACTTCGTGGTGATCCCGGCGGTCGCGGTGCTGCTCTGGCGATGGGACCGGCCGCGGTTCGGCGCGTGGATCGGCTGCGTCGGCCTGCTGGTGGCCGTCGGCACCACCGTCTACATCCTCTACCCGATGGCGCCGCCCTGGATCGCGGCCGATCTGGGCCTGACCGGTCCGGCGCGCCGGATCTCGGGCATCGGGTGGGACTACCTGGGCCTGACGCCGGTCGGCGATCTGCTCGGCGCGGGGCAGGCGTCGTCCAACCCGGTGGCCGCGATGCCGTCGATGCACGCGGCCGCCGCGGCCCTGGTGGCGGCCTTCTTCTGGGTCGGGACGGCCTGGTGGGGTCGCGTCGCGCTGGCCCTGTACCCGCTGGCGATGGGGTTCGCGCTGGTCTACACCGCCGAGCACTACGTCGTCGACGTGCTGGCCGGGGTCCTGGCCGCCGTTGCGGTGGTGGTCGGCCGGAACCGGTGGGCGGCCCGGCGGGTGGTCGGTCCCGCTCAGCCCACCGCGACCGGGTCGGGGTGCGCCGACGGCAGACCCGCCCGGCGCAGACCGTAGAACACCCCGCCGACGACGACGGCGGCGACGACCACGGCCTGCACGATGACGAACACCGGGATGGTCGCCCCGTTCGGCATGATCGTCACCGAGAACAGCACGGTGAGCCAGATGGTCGCGGTGCGCACCCGGGGGTCGGCCGTGGACGCGGCCAGCGGCAGGGCGGCCCACAGCAGGTACCAGGGCTGGATCACGGGCGCGAACAGCACGAACGCGCCCATCGCCATCCCCAGGCCGGCGATCGGATTGATCCGTCGCTGCCAGCACTGCCACATCAGGACGACCGCGATGGCCGAACCGATGAGGGTGCCCACCGGCTGCATGACGTCCAGCACGGCCTGCGTGTGGTCGCCCAGCCCGAGCAGCAGGCCGGACTGCCCGGCGATCACGCCGAGGCTGGTCGACACCGACAGGAAGGAGCGCACGGTGCCCGGAGCGCCCAGGGCGGCGACCCACCCGAAGCCCACCCCGGCGATGACGGTGAAGGTCGCGAAGGTGGCCACGGCGACCGCGCCGACCAGCACCCCGATCCGCAGCAGGTCGCGCCAGCGCCCGCCGGCCCGCAGCGCCAGCATGATCACCAGGAAGGCCAGGGTCATCCCGGCGGTCGCCTTGATGCCCATGCCCAGGCTGATCAGCACCACGCCGCCGATCACCGTCCGCTGCCAGGCGATGACGATGCCGGCGAGCATGGCGCCGAGCATGAGTGCCTCGTTGTGCCCGCCGCCGATCAGGTGGAACAGGACCAGGGGGTTCAGCGCGCCCAACCACAGGGCGGCCACCGGGTCGAAGCCGCAGATGCGCGCCAGCCGGGGCAGCGCCCAGACGATCAGGGCGACCCCGACCAGTTCGATCAGCCGTTGCAGCAGCACGGCGACGATCAGGTTGTCGTGGGCGAGGGTCACCACGGCCCGCGCGATCAGCAGGTAGACCGGGCCGTACGGGCTGGCCGTGTGCTGCCACCGCACGTCCACCTGGTGGGCGTACGGGTCCGCGTCGCCCAGCGTGTCGTACGGGCCCGCTTCATACGGGTTGAACCCGTTGGCCATCATCGAGCCGATGGCCAGGTAGGAGTACACGTCGCGGGAGAACAGCGGCGGGGTGACCAGGAGCGGAACCGCCCACATGGCCAGGGTGTGGGACAGCTGGCTGCGGGACAGGCGCCGGGGTCGGCCGGGAGCGGCCAGCCGGCCGATCAGGACCCAGCACAGCACGATCAACCCGATGCCGGTGTACGAGCAGGCCAGCGCGGCCGGACCGATCCGGGAGAGCAGGCCGATGATGCGGATCCCGTCGACCGGGTTGGGGATCGGCGAGGCCGATCCGTACGAGGAGCCGGCGCCCAGCATCAGCAGCAGCGCGCCGACCGTGCCCCAGCGGCGCAGCCGGGACAGCTGGCCGCGCTCGTGCTCGTCCAGGGGGCGGGCCTCGGTCGGGCCGGGGTCACGGCGGGTGGGCCCACCGGCGCGCGGCCCGGTCGGTCCGTCCGCCCGGTCGACGCCCGGTGCGGCCGTCCGATCGACGGCACGCTCGCCCGCGGGGCCGGTCCCGCCGGCCGCCGCCACCTCGGACCGGGGACGTACCACGCGGTGAGTGTAGGAGGGCGGGCCGCTCTCCGGCGGCGTCGCGGCGCGGTAAGGCATCGAGGCCGGGGTCCGGCTGCCGGTTCGGTAAGGCTGACCTGCGTGTCCGGGGCCACAGGGGTCGCTGACGGGTCCCTTTGATCTCGGCGCGGAAAAAGGTCACACTGTTGTTGTGAAAACCGCCGCCGTTGCCCTGAGCGCCGCCGACGCGGCCGCCCCGGGCGACCGCGGGGAGGGTCGGACCCGTGAGGCCGTGACCCGGCTGCTGCTCTCCGACGGCCCGCTGACCGCGGCCGACCTGGCCGGCCGGTTGGGCATCTCACCGGCCGCGGTGCGCCGGCACCTGGATCAGCTCATCGCCGAGGGGGCCGTGACCTCGCGCCAGCCGCCGGCCCGCGGCCAGCGCGGGCGGGGCCGGCCTGCCCGCTCCTACCTGTTGACCGACGTCGGACGCGGCCGGCTGCCCCACCAGTACGACGAGTTGGCCATCCAGGTGCTGGATTACCTGCGGCAGGTCGCCGGGCCGGAATCGGTCACCGCCTTCGCCCGCCGCCGGGCCGAGGCGATCGTCGCCCCGTTCGCCGACGAGCTGGACCGGGCCGCCGACGTGTCCGAGCGCTCCGACATCCTCGCCCGCGCCCTCACCGAGGCCGGCTTCTCCGCCTCGCTGCAGGAGGTCGGCGTCGGTCGGCAGCTGTGCCAGCACCACTGCCCGGTGGGTCACGTGGCCGCCGAGTACCCGCAACTGTGCGAGGAGGAGATGGCCGTGTTCACCCTGGCGCTGGTCTCCGACGCCCAGCGGCTGGCCACCATCGCCCGCGGCGATCCGGTCTGCACGACGTTCATCCCGCTGGCCACCATCCCGCCCCCCGGGGCGGGCCCGGCCGGCCCGCCGACCACCGTCGGCGACTAGTCCCGCCCGCACCATCTCGTTCCACCCCGCACCACCCTGCGAGGCCGGTCGCCGCCCGACCCGCAGCGCTTCGATACCGGAAGGACGTGTTCATGACGACCCCCCTGACCACCGAGCAGGACCCGGGGCTGAGCCAGTCCCAGTTGGAGCAGGCCGCGACCATCGACGCCATCGGCCGGTACGCGTTCGGCTGGTCGGACACCGACACCGCCGGCGCCTCCGCGCGCCGCGGCCTCAACGAGGACGTCGTCCGCGACATCTCGAGCAAGAAGAACGAGCCCGAGTGGATGCTGGAGCGGCGGCTCAAGGCGCTGAAGATGTTCGACCGGCAGCCCATGCCCACCTGGGGCGCCGATCTGTCGGGCATCGACTTCGACACCATCAAGTACTTCGTCCGCTCCACGGAGAAGCAGGCGGCCTCCTGGGAGGAGCTGCCCGAGGACATCAAGAACACCTACGACCGGCTGGGCATCCCGGAGGC
>NZ_JBMDXT010000322.1:0-9453 GCF_048594475.1 Nakamurella sp.
GGGGCGGGCGGGCGCCCCCCCCCCCGGGGGGAGACGGGACGGGGGTCTGTGGTGGGGGGCGACGTACGGGACCGGCTGGGGCAGCCGGGCGCGCTGCCGGACCCCGCGGGCGAGCCGCTCGATCGAGGTCAGCGCGCGGACCACGTCGTCGGCGGTCACCTCGAACGGCATGCTGTGAATGGTCTCCCACGGCACCGTCGCGGCTTCGGCGTTGGTCCGCAGCGACTTCTCGTCGTCGGCCTTGAGCCCGACCTCGGTCAGCGTGGTCGGCAGGCCGACGCGGGTGGTGAACTCGATGAAGTCCCGGATCTCGGACGAGGGCGCGCCCTCCAGTACCAGTTGGGTGACCGAACCGATGTTGACCTTCTGCCCGTGGGCCAGCCCGTGGGTCGCCTCGACCGCGGTCAGGCCGTTGTGGATGGCGTGGGCGGCCGCCAGGCCGCCGGACTCGAAGCCCAGGCCGGAGAGCAGGGTGTTGGCCTCGATGACCTTCTCCACCGCCGGCGTCACCTGGTGGTCCTTGACCGCGTCGATCGCATCGAGGGCAGTGCCCCACAACACGTCCCAGCTCAGTTCCGCCAGGGCCGTTCCGGTCACCGTCGGCAGGCCGCCGGCCATCGTCTTGGAGTTCGACCGGGCCGTCGCCCGGGCCTCGAGCCAGGTGGCCAGGGCGTCGCCGACCCCGGCGACGAGCAGGGAGACCGGGGCATTGGCGACGATCTGCGAATCCACCAGCACCAGGTCGGGGTTGCGCGGGAAGAAGCGGTACTCCTCGAACTCCCCGGTCTCGGTGTAGATCACCGACAGGGCCGAGCAGGGGGCGTCGGTCGAGGCGACGGTCGGCGCGTTGGCCCAGCGGATGCCGGCGATGTGCCCGGCCGCCTTGACCGCGTCGATGGTGCTGCCGCCGCCGATGGCGATCGCCACGTCGGCCCCGGTCCGCTTGATGACGCCGACCAGGCGGTCGACCTCCTTGGCGCTCGGGATGCCGTTGAACGTCTCGCGGTGCAGGGGCAGGCCGGCCGCCGCCAGGGAGGCCTCGACGTCATGCCCGACCAGTCCCCAGACCAGGTCGTCGGCCACCACCAGCGGGGTCTGGCCGATCTGCTTGAGGTACTCCCCCAGCTGGGTGATGGCACCCTTTCCCTGCACGTAACGACCCGGACTGATGACGGTGCGAATCTTGCTGCCCATGAACCTCTCCCGATGTGGCGGGCGCCCTTGCCCCGGTTGGCAGGGCCACCGGGGGCGACCCTAGGGGAGCCGAGAGCCGCACTTCACGAGCGCTTCTCACGCTGCGGGAAGGCCGGGAACCACCGCGACCCGGATGCAACGCCGGGTCCGGCGGCCGGGGCCGACCCGGTCCGGCGGGTGTCGGGCGGTACCTTGGCGCGGTGAAGCGAGCGCGGCTGGTGGACGTGGCCGAGCGGGCCGGGGTGTCCCGCACGACCGCGTCGGCCGCCCTCGGCGGCAGCGGCCGGATCGGCGAGGAGACGCGCCGCCATGTGCTGGCCGTGGCGCAGGCCATGGGCTACGAGGTGAACCGGCTGGCCCAGAACCTACGCTCGCAGCGGGCCGGCGCCATCGCCGTCTACCTGCCGCCGGACTCCAGCGATCACGAGTACTACCTGGCGTTCGCCTTCGGAGTCGTCGACGGCGCGACGGAGCACGAGACCCCCGTCGTGCTCATCCCGAACGGCACCACCGAGACCTCGCTGGCCCGCGACCACGTCGACGGGTACATCGTGGTGGACGCCATCGACGACGACCCGCAACTGGCCCGCATCCTGGCCACCGGCAAACCGGTGATCGCCGCCGAACCGCTGCCGCCCGGATCGCCCGCCCCGGCCGGGCTCGTCGAGATCGACCATTGCCGCGCCGTCACCGCCCTGCTCGACCACCTCAGGGCGCAGGGCGCGCAGCGTCCGGCCCTGATCGCGCCGTCCCTTGACACCGCGTGGGCGCGGCAGGTCGACCGGGCCCACCGGACCTGGTGCGCCGCGACGGGGGTCGGCCGCCGGGTGGCGTCGACCCCGTTCCTGGCCGACGCCGCCAGCGTGCAACAGCCCGTCGACGAGCTCTTCGCCGCGGAACCCGGCCCGGACGCGATCCTGGTCGCCCCGGACGGCATCGCCGCCGCGGTGGCGGCCGCGATCGCGGCTAGGGGCGTGGAGGTCGGGCGGGACGTGCTGCTGGCCGCCTGCGTGGACGGGATCGGCGTGTGGTCGTCGACGCCCCCGATCACGGCGATCGACCTGCGCCCGCGGGCCCACGGCCGAGCCTGCGCGGATCTGCTGTGGCAGGTGCTCGAGGACCCGGACGACGACGTCCCGGGCAAACCGGACCCGCGCATCGTGCGGTTCGAACCCGAACTACGCCCCCGCGCGTCCACCCGCGCCGGCTGAACCCGGGCGCTCCGCCGGCCCCCCGCCGAGCGGTGGGCCACCCGATACCGGCTCCCGGCGGGCTGACCCCGCGTCCTGGCCGTCGCATCGGCGGTTCCGCACGCAGTCCCGGCACATTGACCATTGACCCTGCGGGATCGATCCCGCTACGCTCTCCCCACACCATGCGGGATCGATTCCGCAGGCCGTCTCCCCGCCCCCGAAGAGAACCGGGAATCCGATGAATCACCAGTTCAGCGCCATCGCCGACAGGATCGACACCGGGATCGAGATCGTCGAGACGACCGGGTGCCCGACCTCCCTCGCCCGGACCACCCGCGACCCCGGCCCGGTGCTCCGGATCGGCGTCGTCCAGCACGCCTGGGACGCCGACGCCGACCGGCTCAGTGCCACCCTCCACGCGATGATCGGCGCCGCGGCGAAGCGGGGCGCGAAGATCGTCTTCCTGCCCGAGATCACCCTCCTGCGCTACCCCGCCGACGGTCTGCCGACCGGCCGGGCCGACGCGCTGGCCGAGGACCTGGAGACGGGACCGTCGGTCGCTCTGGCCCGCCGGGCCGCGGCGGATCACGATGTGCACGTGCACATCTCGGTCTACCGCCGGGACGGCGGGACCGACGGGCTCGGCTCGAACACCGCCGTCATCGTCGCGCCGGACGGCCGCATCGTCGCGGCCACCGACAAGCTGCACATTCCGGTGACCGCCGGCTACTACGAGGACCACTACTTCCGGCCGGGGCCGGCGTCCGCCGAGACGGCGGTCGCGGAGCCGGCGCCCCGCCCGACCGACGACCCGTACCCGGTGCACACGGTCGACGCCCTGGACGGCGCCGCCTTCGGCCTGCCGACCTGCTGGGACGAGTGGTTCCCGGAGGTCGCCCGCAGTTACGCGCTGCGCGGGGCCGACGTCGTGGTTTACCCGACCGCCATCGGATCCGAGCCCGATCACCCCGAGTTCGACACCCGGCCGCTCTGGCAGCAGGTCATCGTCGGCAACGGCATCGCCAACGGCCTGTTCATGGTCGTGCCGAACCGCACGGGCGCCGAGGTCCGCCCCGACGGCACCCCGGGCAACACGTTCTACGGTTCCTCGTTCGTCAGCGACCCCTACGGCCGCGTGCTGGTCCAGGCCCCCCGCGATCAGGCGGCCGTCCTGGTGACCGATCTCGACCTGGCCCAGCGGCGCGACTGGCTCGACCTGTTCCCCCTGCTGCGCACCCGGCGGCCCGACACCTACGCCCGCCTCACCGCCCCGGTCGACGCCGCCCATCCCCACGGCTCGCCCGCTCCCCGTCCCCGCGTCGCGCCCGTCGCGTCCTGACCCCGTCGACGGACAAGGACCCCGTGATGACCGCCTCGCTGCCCACCGAACCGATGACCGACGCCGTCGCCCCCGCGCCCGGCTTCCGCCGCGTCCTGCGGCTGCCCGGCCTGGTCCTGCTCGGCCTGGTCTACATGGTCCCGCTGACCGTGTTCACCACCTACGGGATCGTCACCGAGATCACCGGCGGCCGGCTGCCCGTCGCCTACGCGCTCACACTCGTCGTCATGCTCTTCACCGCCCGGTCGTACGGGCGGATGGCCGGCGCGGTGCCGACCGCCGGCTCGGCCTACGCCTACGTGTCGACCGCGTTCGGGCCGGCCGCTGGCTTCCTCTCCGGCTGGTCCCTGCTGCTGGACTACCTGTTCCTGCCGATGATCAATTACCTGGTGATCGGCATCTTCCTGGGCGCGTACCTGCCCGGGGTGCCGGTCTGGGTGTTCATCCTGGCCTCGATCGCCCTGGTCACGGTGGTCAACCTGGCCGGCATCACCTCGATCGCCCGGACCAACGTGCTGATCGTCGGCGTCCAGGCCGTGTTCATCGCCGTGTTCGTCACCCTCGCGGTCGTGCAGCTGGCCGGCTCGGGTGCGGTCGACCCGCTCGCTCCGCTGATCGGTGACGGCGACGCGGGCCCGCAGGCGCTGTTCGCCGGGGCGGCGATCCTGTGCCTGTCCTTCCTGGGTTTCGACGCGGTCTCCACCTTCGCCGAGGAGTCCACCAACGCCCGCACCCTGGTCCCGCGGGCGATCATGCTGACCACGGTGATCGCCGGCGTCATCTTCATCGGCCTGTCGTACATCAGCTACCTGGTGCTGCCGACGTCGGTGTTCGACGACGTGGACGCCGCCTCCCTCGACGTCGTCCGGACCGTCGGCGGCGCCGCCCTCTCGGCGTTCTTCGTGGCCGCCTACGTCGCCGGTTCGCTCGGCTCGGCCCTGACCTCGCAGGCCTCGGTCTCGCGCATCATCTACGCCATGGGCCGGGACGGTGTGCTGCCACGGCGCGTCTTCGGCCGGCTGTCGGGCCGCGGCGCTCCGGTCGCCGCGATCGTCGTCACCTCGGCGGTGGCGCTGCTGGCCTTGGTCATCTCGCTGACCACGATCTCCTCGATGATCAGCTTCGGCGCCCTGGTCGCCTTCTCCATGGTCAACCTGTCGGTGGTCAAGTACTTCGCCATCGATCGCGGACGCCGGCGCACCGCGCGCGACGTGCTCTCGTTCGTCGTGCTGCCGCTGATCGGCTTCGCCACCACCGTCTGGCTGTGGACCAGCCTGTCCGCGCTGACCATGGTGATCGGGCTGACCTGGGCGGGCGCCGGCCTGGTCTACCTGCTGTGCCTGACCCGCGGGTTCCGCCGCCCGACGCCGCAGCTGGACCTCAAGGAGACCTGAGACCCCCGGCCCCCCGGGCGCGCCCCGGTGAGTGTGCAGAAAGTGCCCCATCCGGGTCCCGTATGGGGCACTTTCGGCACACTCGGCGGCCGCGCGGGCCCGCGGCGACCCGACGCGAATCAGGCCACGCCGAGGTAGGCCTCCTTGATGGCCGGGTCGGCGAGCAGCTCCTTGCCCGGACCGGACTTGACGACCTCGCCGGTCTCCAGGATGTAGCCCCGGTGCGAGCGGGACAGCGCCTGCTGGGCGTTCTGCTCGACCAGCAGGATGGTCACCCCGGTCGCGTTGATGTCGGAGATGATCCGGAAGATCTGCTGGATGACCATGGGCGCCAGGCCCATCGACGGCTCGTCCAGCAGCAGCACCCGGGGTCGGGCCATCAGCGCGCGGCCGATGGCCACCATCTGCTGCTCACCGCCGGACATCGTGCCGCCGATCTGGGTGCGGCGTTCGGCCAGCCGCGGGAACAGCTCGAACACCCGGTCCAGGGTTTCCTGGTAGGCCGCCTTGGACTCGAACTTGCGCCCGTAGTGGCCCATGTCCAGGTTCTCCTGGACGGTCATGCCGGGGAACACCCCGCGACCTTCCGGCGACTGCACGATGCCGGCGATCACCCGCTTGTAGGCCTTCATCTTGGTGATGTCCTCACCGTCGAAGACGATCGAGCCGCGGGTCAGCGGCCGCACCCCGGAGATGGCCCGCATGGTGGTGGTCTTGCCGGCGCCGTTGGCCCCGATCAGGGTGACCAGCTCTCCCTGCTCGACCGAGATCGAGATGCCGTGCAGTGCCTCGATCCGGCCGTACGCGACCGTCATGTCCTTGATCTCAAGCAGAGGCATCGTCGGGCACCCCCAGGTAGGCGGCGATGACCGCCGGGTTGTCGCGGATCTCCGCCGGCACGCCCTCGGCGATCTTCTTGCCGAACTCCAGCACCACGATCCGGTCGGTCACGCCCATGACCAGGCGCATGTCGTGCTCGATCAGCAGCACCGTGTACCCGTCGGACCGGATCTTGCGGATCAGCTCCATCAGCGCGACCTTCTCGGCCGGATTGAACCCGGCGGCCGGCTCGTCCAGGCACAGCAGCTTGGGTTCGGTGGCCAGTGCGCGGGCGATCTCCAACCGCCGCTGGTCGCCGTAGGGCAGGTTGCGCGCCTTCTCGGTGGCCCGGGCGCCGATGCCGACGAATTCGAGCAGGGCCAGGCCGCGGTCGATGGCGTCCCGTTCCTCGTGCCGGTGCCGCGGCAGCCGGAACGTCGCCCCCGGCACCGAGGTCCTGTGTCGGGCGTCGGTACCGACGACCACGTTTTCCAGCGCGGTCATCTCACCGAACAGCCGGACGTTCTGGAAGGTGCGGGCGATGCCCAGGCGGGTGATCTGGTTCCGCTTGAGCTTGGCCATCACCTGGCCGTCGAACGTCACGGTGCCCGACGTCGGCCGGTAGACCCCGGTCATGGCGTTGAAGCAGGTGGTCTTGCCCGCCCCGTTCGGCCCGATGAGGCCGAGGATCTCGCCGCGCCGGATGGTGAACGTGACCGAGTCCAGGGCGGTCAGGCCGCCGAACTTGACGGTGACCCCCTCCAACTCGACCAGCGGCTCGCCGACCGCGGTGTCGATCTCCCGGGTGGGCGCCACGATCTCGGCGACCACCTCGGGGTCGGCCAGCTCCGGCGCCACGTCGGTGACGTCGACCTCGACCGCGTCGTCGACGATCATCGGGCCGACCGGCTGGTCGTAGGCGTCCTCGGACGGCGCGCGGAATTCCTCGCCGACCTCGGCACCGGCCTTATAGCCGCCCGGGTCGTGTTCGGACTCCGAATCCCGGCTCACTTGGTCACCTCCACCGGAGTGCTGGCCTCGTCATGCTGACGGCGGCGCGCCGCCACGTACAACTCCCGACCATAGGTCAGCAGTTTCTGCCGGACCGGGAGTAGACCCTGCGGCCGGAAGATCATCAGAACCATCAGCGCCAGGCCGAAGAAGAAGTACTTGTACTCGGCGATCGAGTCGCCGTCGATCGGGATGCCGAACAGCTCGGTCCGACCGAGGAAGAAGTTCGGCAGATACACGATGATGAACGCGCCGAGGATGACGCCCAGCTTGTTGCCCTGGCCGCCGAGCACCACGGCGCACAGGAACAGCACCGAGTTGATGACGTTGAAGTTGGTCGGCACCACGAACTGCACCTGGCCGGCGTACAGCGCCCCGGACAGGCCGCCGATGGCCGCCCCGATCGTGAACGCCCAGAGCTTGAACTTGAACGTGGGCACGCCCATGATCTCGGCCGCGTCCTCGTCCTCGCGGATGGCCACCCAGGCCCGGCCGACCCGGGACCGCTCGAGGTTGCCGACGAACATCAGCACCAGCACGATCAGCACGATCGAGAGCCAGTACCACCAGACGCCGCTGTTGAGGGTCTTGCCGACGTTGCCGGCCGAGAACACCCCGAGCGGGAACTCCTCGGTGGTGCCGAACCGGGGGTAGGCGACCTGGGACAGGCCGCGGCCGCCGCCGGTGATCTCCTCCAGGTTGTCGGCCAGCAGCCGGACGATCTCGCCGAAGCCCAGGGTCACGATGGCCAGGTAGTCGCCACGCAGCCGCAGGGTGGGTGAGCCCAGCAGCAGACCGGACAGCGCGGTCACCGCCACGGCGATCGGCAGGCAGGCCAGCCAGGCCCAGTCCGAGGACAGCCAGCCGCCCGGGCCGGTCTGGTTCCACGGGCTGTTCGGGCTGGTCAGCAGGGCGACGGTGTAGGCACCGACCGCGTAGAAGCCGACGTAGCCCAGGTCGAGCAGGCCGGCCTGGCCGACGACCACGTTGAGCCCGATGGCGATCAGCGCGTACATGCCGAACTGCGCCATGACGCCGCCGAAGTTGGTGCCCTCGGTGGTCAGGACCGGGATGTTCAGGATCGGCAGCAGCGCGATCAGCAGGATGAACGGCACGCCGAAGAGCCACTGCATGGGCCGCGACTGGGCGTTCCACCAGCTGCGGAACGCGTCACCCACGCCGGCCTTGGGCCGGGCGTCGAACGAGGGGTTGCTGCTCATACCCGCGCCCTCCCCAGGGACTCGCCGAGGATGCCGGTCGGCCGGAACATCAGGATCAGGATCAGCAGCACGAAGGCGACCACGTCGCGCCAGCCGGTGCCGAACAGCACCTGGCCGTAATTCTCCATGACGCCGAGGATCAGGCCGCCGAGCAGGGCGCCGCGCAGGTTGCCGATGCCGCCCAGGACCGCCGCACAGAACGCCTTGATGCCCAGGATGAAGCCGCCGGAGTAGATGATGCCGTTGGGCACCCGGAGCGTGTACAGCAGCGCGGCCGCGCCGGCCAGCACGCCGCCGATGAGGAACGTCAGCATGATGACGCGTTCGCGGCTGACGCCCATCAGGGTGGCCGTCGTCGGATCCTGGGCGACGGCCCGGATGCCGCGACCGAACTTGGTGCGGTTGACGAACATGTCGGTGGCCACGGCCAGCACGATCGCCGAGATGATGATGATCAGCGTGATGTTGGTGACGTTGGCGTTGAAGATCTGGAACTGCACCTCGGGGGTCACCAGGCGGATCGGCTGCTGGGCGTTCACGCCGCCGAGCTCACCGTCGGTCAGCGTCGGCAGGATGTCGTGCACGAACTCCTGCAGGACGAACGAGGCACCGATCGCGGTGATCAGGAAGACCAGGGACGGGGCATTGCGCTTGCGCAGCGGCCGGTAGGCCAGCCGCTCCAGGCCGACCGCCGCTCCGCCGGACACGGCCATCCCGCCCAGCATCGCGATGCCCAGGTACAGGATCGTCATCGCGACGCCCAGGTTGTAGGCGTTGCCGCTGGGCGTGAAGCCGAGCAGCAGCAGGGTGGCGTACTGACCGAACATGCCGAGCATGAAGATCTCGGAGTGCGCGAAGTTGATCAGCCGCAGCACACCGTAGACCAGGGTGTAGCCCACCGCGACGAGCGCGTAGATCGAGCCGTAGGCCAGGCCGTCGATGGTCAGTTGCCAGAAGTTGGCGCCCAGGGCGCCGACGTTGAAGTTGATCGGTGAGGCCGCGAGCGGCTCCGCCAACGCGAAGAAGGTAGTGGTCATCGGGCTCCTTGCGCGCCGGTCGGCGGGCGCCGACACGGGACTGGGACAGCGTGAGGGCTCAGAACACCAATGGCGACCGGAGAACCGCTGTTGCCGCGGGCTCTCCGGTCGCCATCGATGGGTGTCCGGGTGTTACTTGACTTCGTACAGCCAGGGGTTCGCCACCGCGAGCTCACCGCTGGAGTCCCACTTGTACGTCTTGGCCAGACCCTCGCCGTCGTAGGTCGAGAAGTACTTGATCATGCT
>NZ_JBMDXT010000323.1:0-33280 GCF_048594475.1 Nakamurella sp.
CGGCGCGAAGGAGAGCTTGCGCACGTCCAGCCGGCGCCGGACGGCACCGTTCACGTCCGCCCGGGTGGTCGCCAGGATCACCGCGGCCGCCCAGCGCGGCTCCCCCGCCCGCTTGCCGGTGACCACCACGCAGTTGGCGGAGGCGGCCGGGGACACGTCATAGGCGGCGCAGAACGCGGCCGTGTCGGCGAGCTCGGCGTCGATCGGAGCCACCGCCACCCGGTCGGCCGGGCCGAACCCGCCCAGCGCGGCGGCGACCGGCGGGGCGAGCAGGTCGGGGCGGGTCAGCGCCGGCACGGCCATCAGGGTGCCCAGGGTGGTCGTCATGGCCGGCACGATGCCAGGCCACCCGGGGCCGGCGCCGCCGGGGGCCGCTGCGGCCGTCCAGGGCAGACCACTTCGTCCGGTACCGGCCACCCTCCCGTCCGCGACGGGCCGGTCGACCGCCGGGACTGCGGCCCACCGGCGGCCCACCTGCGGCCCACGGCCCGCCGCCCACGACCCCACGGGCCACGACCCCACGGCCCACGACCCACGACCCACGACCCACGACCCACGACCCACGACCCACGACCCACGACCCACGACCCACGACCCACGGCCCACGGCCCACGGCCCACGGCCCACGGCCCACGGCCCACGGCCCACGGGACGGTGTGGCCTCCGCAAGGCGGGACAATGGTCGGCGTGACCTCCCCGACCACCGCCACCGCCCCGCGGGCCGGCACGCTGCAGATCGGCCCGTACCCGGTCTGGCCACCGGTGGTGCTGGCGCCGATGGCCGGCGTCACCAACGCGTCCTTCCGCACGCTGTGCCGCGAGTTCGGCGCCGGGCTGTACGTGTGCGAGATGATCACCACCCGCGCGCTGGTGGCCGGTGATCCCAAGTCGCGGGCGATGATGCGGTTCGGGCCGGACGAGCACCCCCGCTCGGTGCAGCTCTACGGTGTCGACCCGACCGTGGTCGGTCAGGCCGTCCGGATGATCGTCGAACAGGATCTGGCCGACCACATCGACCTGAACTTCGGTTGCCCGGTGCCGAAGGTCACCCGCCGGGGCGGCGGGTCGGCCCTGCCGTACAAGCGGCGCCTGTTCGAGTCGATCGTGCGCTCCGCGGTCGGCGCCGCCGCCCAGGCGCCGGACAAGCATGTGCCGGTCACCGTCAAGATGCGGATCGGCATCGACCCGGAGCACATCACCTACCTCGACGCCGGCCGCATCGCCGAGGATGGCGGCGTGGCGGCCGTCGCCCTGCATGCCCGCACCGCGATCCAGCACTATTCGGGCGAGGCCGACTGGGAGTACATCGGGCGGCTCAAGCAGGCCGTCACCTCGATCCCGGTGCTGGGCAACGGTGACATCTTCGCCGCGTCCGACGCGCTGGCCATGATGGCGATGACCGGCTGCGACGGCGTGGTGGTCGGCCGCGGCTGCCAGGGCCGGCCGTGGCTGTTCGCCGAGCTGGCCGCCGCGTTCGACGGCGAGCCGTCGCCCACCCCGCCGGATCTGCGAGCGGTGGCGGCCATCCTGCGCCGGCACGCCGAGCTGCTCACCGCCGAGATGGGCGCCGACCGGGGCATCCGCGAGCTGCGCAAGCACACGGCCTGGTACCTGCGCGGCTTCGCCGTCGGGTCGGAGCCGCGGCGCCGGCTCGGCATGGTGTCCGGCCTGGACGAACTGGACGACCTGCTCGCCGGCCTCGACCTGGACCAGCCCTACCCGGAGGCGGCCGATGGCCCGCGCGGCCGCCAGGGCTCGCCGCAACGACGGGTGGCCCTGCCGCACGGTTGGCTGGACGACCCCGAGTCCGACGACGTGCCGCAGGACGCCGAACTGGACCACAGCGGCGGATGAGCGTCCGGGGCGGGCGGTCCGCCGGGCCGGTCGCCGCCCGGCTGGCCGCCGCGGCCGTGGTGCTGGCTGTTCTGGTCGGCTGCCGGGACACCCCGGCAGCCACCGGGACGGCGGCTCCCGGGAGCGCTCCGGCCGCGGCCGTGTCCGGCGAAGCGACGATCTCCGATGCGGACCGGGCCGCGATCCGGGCGACCGTGGACGCGGTGAACGCGACCGCCGGCGGCCCGGTGGCCGCTCAGCAGGCCGAACTGCTCGCCCGCACCGACCCCGATCGGAGGGGCGAGGTGCAGCGCTGCCCGGATGCGACGACCACCGTCCGCTTCGAACCGGTCGACCGCGGCCTGCGGGCCGCGCCGGGCTCACCGGACGGCCCGGACGGCTCGATTGGCTCGGACGGCTCGGTCGGCTCGAATGGCTCGAATGGCTCGACGGGTTCCGGCGGGAAGGGCGGATCGACTCCCGCCACTGCGCCGGGCGGCACCGCCTACCGGTGGCCCGCGCTGATCCGGATCTACTCCGGCGACCGGGTGGTCGGCACCGACCTGACGACCCTGCAGATCATCGTCCGATCCGGTGGAACCGGGGTTGAGGCGTACCTCACACCCTTCTGCGTGAATTGAACCGGCGGCCCTCGGCTGCGTCATTCAGGCTACTGCGGGACGATCTGTCGCAGCCGTGCCCGCATTCGTGTGAATGGCGCGGGGAAGTTCTGCCGAACGACGTATCTGACAGCAAGGACGGCGACCGTCCGTACCATGGACCTTCGCCGAAGACGGTGACGACACGCCGCATCGACGGCGGGAGGCAGGAGGAGGTCGCGTGGGCGCAGGCTCTGCGGACGGGCCCGCCGGCAGCGACCCCCGGCCGCCAGCTCCGGGCGGCCCCTCCACCGCGGCCCCCGGCCCTCGGCGGCCGCAGCACCACGTCGGGCGAACGGTCGGCCGGGTGGCGGTCGCGCTGCTCGCGGTGATGGTCCTGGTCGTCACCGGTCTGGAGTGGACGATCAAGTCCCGGGCCGATTCGGGCATCCTGAGCCGCAGCGTGCAGGCCATCGTCACCGACGACCCGAACCTGAACACGCCGACCGCGGTGCCCACCGCACCGGGCTCGTTCACCCCGGAGAACATCCTGCTGCTCGGCTCGGACACCCGGGCCGGCGCGGCCAACGCGGCCGCCGGCGGCACCGACGCCAGCACCTCGGACGGGGTCGCCAACTCGGACACGCTGATGATCGCCCACATCAGCAGCGACCGGCACGTCACCGTCCTGTCGATCCCGCGGGACACCATGATCGACGCCCCGACCTGCAAGATCTGGGACGGCGCGACCGGCGAGCTCTCCGACACGACCCAGCCGGTCAGCCGGGGCGAGAAGTGGCACATCAACTCCGCGTACTCGGTGGGCGGCCCGCAATGCACGGTGCGCGCGGTCCAGGACCTGACCGGCCTCAAGATGGACCGGGTCATCGGCATCGACTTCGCCGGCTTCCAGAACATGGTCGACGCGTTGGGCGGTATCACCGTCAACGTCTGCCGCCCGGTGGTCGACGGCGAACTCGGCACGGTCATCCCGAACGGCGGCGTGCAGACCATCCAGGGCGACACGGCCCTGAACCTGGTCCGCGCCCGCAAGGTGGAGGGCGACACCGATTCGGACCTCGCCCGCATCCGGCGCCAGCAGATCGTGCTCTCGGCGATCCTGCAGCAGGTCACCAGCGCCGGCACCCTGCTGAACCCGGGCAAGCTCGACGGCTTCCTTCAGGCGTTCGTGCAGAACACCTTCACGGCGAACGTGACCATCGACGACCTGGTGGCCCTGGCCCAGTCGATGGGCAACCTGGACCCCAGCAAGGTCACGTTCTACACGTTGCCGACCGTGCCCAGCGAGTACAACCCGGAGGCCCTTGACCCGGAGCAGCCCGCCGCCGACGAGGTCTTCAACGCGCTGCTCAACGACCAGCCGCTGCCCGGTGAGGGTGGCGGCACCGCCGCGGCCACGACGCCGGCCCTGCCCAGCCCGTCCGGCGATGCCGGCGCGGCCGCGGGCGGCCTGGCCACCGGCACGACCGTCGATCCGGCCTCGATCAAGCTGACCGTGATCAACGTGACCGGCCGCAGCGGCGTCGCGGGCCAGGCGATGGACGATCTCAACGCGGTCGGCTTCGACATCTCCGACTCGGACCTTCAGGCCCGGCCGGACGAGGTCCAGCCGGACGTCACCATCGAGTACGACCCGACCAACCTGAACGCCGCGCTCACCGTGGCCGCGGCGGTCCCGGGGGCGACCGTGGTCCCGGTCGACGGGCTGGGCACCTCGGTGCGGTTGCTCCTCGGCGAGAACTACGAAGGTTCGGTCGACGCGGTGTCCGCCGGGGCCAAGGCGACCGCCACCATGGGCACCGCCACCGCACCGGCGAGCAGTTCGGCCGGCTCGTCGGACGGCTCGGGCGGATCCGGCGGCACCGCCGCGACCACCGCGTTGACGTCGATCAACGCCGGTGAGGCGCTCTGCGCCTGACCGGGGCCGCGACTTCCCGCGTTCCTCGCCCGGCGTTCATCGCCAGTTCACCGTGCTCGTCCTCGGCGCGTCCGCGATGGTCCTACGCTGTCCTCATGCGCGAGGGATACCATTTGCGGCTGGCCGAACTGGGCGAACACGGTTCGTCGATGTGTCAGGTCGCCAGCGACGCGTTGCGCGACGCCACCCAGGCCCTGCTCGACGCCGATCTGGCGCTGGCCGAGCGGGTCATCGCCTCCGACGTCCAGCTCGACGAGATGCGGGCCAGTGCGGAGAAGGTGGCGGTCGAGCTGCTCGCGCTGGAGGCGCCCGTCGCCCGCGACCTGCGGGTCGTCGTCTCCGCCCTGTGGATCGTGGCCGACCTGCAGCGCATGGGGGCGTTGGCCATCCACGTCGCCAAGGCCGCCCGGCGCCGCCATCCGGCCCACGTCATCCCGGCCGACGTCCGCCCGATCGTCGAGCGCATGGGCCGGGTCGGCGTGCACCTGGCCGACCAGGCCGGCGTCGTGCTGCGCACCCGGGACGTCCAGCTGGCCCGCCAGCTCGAGGTCGAGGACGACCTGATGGACGACCTGCAGCGTGACCTGTACACCTACCTGCTCGCCCCCGGCTGGCGGCATGGGGTCGCCCCGGCGGTGGACATCTCGCTGCTCGCCCGGTTCTTCGAGCGCTTCGCCGACCATGCGGTGTCCATCGCCCGGCGCACCGTCTACCTGGTCACCGGCGAGAACGTCGGCGGCGACACCACCCCCGCCTTCGCCGCCCGCGACTGACCGCCCTGACGGGCCGCCCCGCCGCGGTTCCCCCTCGGCACCCCCTCGTCCCCCCGGCCCGCGCGGATCATCTACGTCTGCGCGGATCAATTGACCCCGAATGGGACGGGTCAGACAGAAGTCGACGATTTCGTCCGCGCCGGTGTCCACACGGGCCGTTGTGGACACCCGCGCGGATCAACTGACGCCGAATGTGACGGCTGGGACGGAAGTCGACCACTTCAGCCGCGCCGAGGTAGATGATCCGCGCGGGGCCCGAGCCGGGGGGCCGGGCGATCAGCCGAAGCGGCCGGAGATGTAGTCCTCGGTGGCCTTCTCGCTCGGGTTGGAGAAGATCTTGGCGGTGTCGTCGTACTCGATCAGCCGGCCGGGCTGGCCGACGCCGGCCAGGTTGAAGAACGCGGTCCGGTCGGAGACGCGGGCGGCCTGCTGCATGTTGTGCGTGACGATGACGATCGTGTAGCTCTGCTTGAGCTCGGTGATCAGGTCCTCGATGGCCAGGGTGGAAATGGGGTCGAGCGCCGAGCAGGGCTCGTCCATCAGCAGCACCGACGGCTCGACGGCGATCGCCCGGGCGATGCACAGCCGCTGTTGCTGGCCGCCGGACAGGCCCGCACCCGGCCGGTTCAGCCGCTGCTTGACCTCCTCCCAGAGGTTCGCGCCGCGCAGCGACCGCTCCACGATGTCGTCCATCGTCGACTTGTTCTTCTTGGTGCCGGCGATCTTGTAGCCGGCGATGACGTTGTCGTAGATCGACATCGTCGGGAACGGGTTGGGCTTCTGGAAGACCATGCCGACGGTGCGGCGCACGTTCACCGGGTCGACGCCCGGGCCGTACAGGTCCTCGCCGTCCAGCAGCACCTTGCCCGAGACGCGGCCACCGGGAATCACCTCGTGCATGCGGTTGAGCACCCGCAGGAAGGTCGACTTGCCACAGCCGGACGGCCCGATGAAGGCGGTCACCGACAGCGGGGCGATGTTGATGGAGGCGTTCTCCACGGCGAGGAAGTCGCCGTAGAACACGTTGACGTCCTCGACGTCGATGCGCTTGGCCATGTCAGATCTCCAGATTCGGTGGGTCCCGGCGGAGCCGGGTCAAGCCCTCGCGGCGAGCGATGGTCAGCTGGTCTTGGGCTTGGCGAGACGGGCCAGCAGCCGGGCGCCGATGTTCAGGATCAGCACCAGCAGCACCAGGGTCAGCGCCGCACCCCAGGCCCGGGCCTCGGTCAGGTCGTTGGAGGTCGTTCCCGACCGCTTGCCCAGCTGGTCCCAGACCATCATCGGCAGGGTCGCCTGGTCGCCGGAGAACGGGTTGAAGTTGATCGACGCCGTGTAGCCGGTGAGCAGGATCAGCGGCGCGGTCTCGCCGGCGACCCGGGCGACGGCCAGCAGGGACGAGGTGATCAGGCCGGACATCGCCGTCGGCAGCACCACCTTGAGGATGGTCCGCCACTTGGGCACGCCCAGCGCGTAGGAGGCGTCGCGCAGGTCCCGCGGGACCAGCTTGAGCATCTCCTCCGAGGCACGGACGGAGACCGGAACCATCAGGATGGCCAGCGCGATCGCCCCCGCGGCACCGAACGGTCGCATGCCGAAGCCGAGCAGCAGGAAGGTGTAGACGAACAGGCCGGCGACGATCGAGGGCACGCCGGTCATGACGTCGACGAAGAACGTCACCGTCTTGGCGAACTTCCCCCGGCCGTACTCGACCAGGTAGATGGCGGTGAAGATGCCGATCGGCAGGGCGATGATCGCGGCGATGGCGACCTGCTCCAGGGTGCCGATCAGGGCGTGGTAGAGCCCGCCGCCCTCCATCCGGCTGGTCACGCCGTTCATCGACCGGAGGAAGAAGTCGGCCGAGAAGACGGTGAAGCCCTTCCAGCCGATGTAGCCCAGGATCAGCACCAGCGGCACGATGGCGGCGATGAACGAGGCGTAGATCAGCGTCGAGGCGAACCGGTTCTTGGCCTGCCGGCGCCCCTCGACGGCGAACGACCAGACGGTGAGCACGACGACGAACAGCACGGCCGCGGCGAAGAACGTGGTCGCCCAGCCGGTCCAGTCGAGCAGCAGCCGCAGGAGCACGGCCAACCCGGCGCCCGCCACCGCGCTGCCGTAGGGCGCCCAGGCGGGCAGCCGGGCACCGACGAGCTCGGACCGGAGGCCGGAACCGGCCGCCGCGGCGGTGGTCGTCATGCCGGTGCTCATGTGAAGTCCTTCCTGCGGGCGATGATCATCCGGGCCGCGGTGTTGACGATCAGCGTGATCACGAACAGGAAAAGGCCGGCCGCGATCAGCGCCGCGATGGCCACCGGCGAGCCGCCGGCCTCGCCGAACTTGAGCGCGATCGTGGAGGCGAACGTGTCGCCGCCGGGCTCGGTGATGTGCCAGTTGATCCGGAACCCGGAGTTCAGGACCAGGGCGACCGCGATGGTCTCGCCCAACGCCCGGCCCAGGCCGAGCATGGCCGCCGAGATGATGCCGGCCCGGCCGAACGGCAGCACGGCCGTCCGGATCATCTCCCACTTGGTCGCCCCCAGGGCCCAGGACGCGTCCACGGTCTCCCGCGGGACCTGCAGGAACACCTCGCGGCAGACCGCCGAGACGATCGGGATGATCATGATTGCCAGCACGATGCCGGCGATCAGCAGCGACTTGCCGAACTGGTCGACGGTGGTCGCCGTCGTGTTGTCGAACAGCGGGATCCAGCCGAAGTAGTCGCTCATCCAGGCCTGGAAGCCCTTGGTCTCCGGGATGAGGAAGTACAGGCCCCACATGCCGAACACCAGCGACGGCACCGCGGCCAGCAGGTCGACGATCGCGCCGAGCGTGGTGGCCGCCCGCCGCGAGGCGTAGTGCGAGATGAACAGGGCGATGCCGATGGCGATCGGGACACCGATCAGCATGGCGATGAACGCCGACATCACCGTGCCGAAGAAGACCGCCGCCATACCGAACACCGGCGGGCTGCCCTGCGGGTTCCAGCTCTGGGTGGTCAGCAGGTTGCCGGTGTTCTGGGTGAAGGCCGGAATGGCCTTCCACACCAGGAAGATGGCGATCGCCGCCATCACGATCAGCAGGATCGCGCCGGACCCGGCGGCGAGCCCCTTGAAGACCCGGTCGCCCAGCCGCACGGACCGGCCCGAGATGCCCGCCTCGGGGCGGCCGTCGGGCAGGATCGTGCCCGGTGCGTCGACCTTGTCCGCGCTGTCCGGCTCGGGACCGCCGTACAACGGGTTCGCCCCGGGTACGCCCTGGGCGGCTATCTCGAACGGATCGTCCGTTCGCGAGTCGTCTCCGGCCGTCTGAACCATCGCTCCTCGGCTTGATGTGTCGTGTGCGTGGAGTCAGCCGCACATCACGATGATGACGCTGACCGGGCTACGGTGTCGCGGCCCGGACCCGATGAACCGGTTCCGGGCCGCGCACGGGGGTTCAGCTGATGGTCGAGACCGACGCGATGACCTTCTCCTGGATCGAGGCGGGCAGCGGCGCGGCACCGAGCTCGCTCAGGGTGGCCTGACCGTCCGTCGCGGTGTAACCCAGGAAGGACTTCAGCAGCGGCGCGATGTCCGCCGCGTTGCCGGCCGAGCAGGTGATCTCGTAGGTGACCAGGATGAGCGGGTAGGCGCCCGGCTCCTTGGTCGCGTAGTCCAGCTTCAGGGCCAGGTCCTTGCCGGTGCCGACGACGGTCGCGGCCTCGACGGCCTTGCCCGCCGACTCGGCGCTGAGCTCGACGGCGCCGCCGCCGTTGTCGACCTCGGCCACGTTCAGACCGTCGTCCAGCGCGAAGCCCCACTCGACGTAGCCGATGGACCCGTCGGTGCTCTTGACCTGCTTGGACACCCCGTCGCTGCCCTGCGCGGCGACGCCGCCGGGAGCCGCCCAGGCCTTGGCCGGGTCGAAGGTCCAGGCGCTGGGGGCGGCGGCCTTGAGGTACTTGGTGAAGTTCTCGGTGGTGCCCGAGTCCTCGGCCCGGTGCACGGCCTGGATGCCGGTGGCCGGCAGGGTCACGCCCGGGTTGATCGCGGCGATCGCCGGATCGTTCCAGGTGGTGATGGTGCCGGCGAAGATGCCCGCGATCACCTCCGGGGTGAGGGTGAGCGAGTCGACCCCGGAGACGTTGTAGGCCAGCGCGATCGGCCCGGTCACCATGGGCAGGTTCAGCGCCGGGTTGCCCGCGCACCGCTGGGACTGGGCCTGGGCGGCCTGGTCCTCCTTGAGCGCCGAGTCCGAGCCGGCGAAGTCGACCTGGTTGGCGATGAAGTCGGAGATGCCCTTCCCGGACCCGCCGCCGCCGTAGGCGTTGATGGTCGCCCCGCACTTGGCGTTGTAGTCGGCGATCCACTGCTCCATGACCTTGCCCTGGGCGGTCGAGCCGGACGAGCGGAGCGACCCCGTGGCACAGGTGAAGCCGGCCCCCTCGAAGCTCGTGGCGCTCCCCGCGGCGGCCGAGCCGCCGGCCGACCCGCTCGCCGCGGCGGACCCGCCGGTCCCCGCGGCCGCGGCCGAGGTCGTGGTGCTCGCGTTGTTGTCGCTGCCGCAGGCTGCCAGCACCAGGGCACCGGCAGCCAGCAGCGCCGCCAGGCCTGCCCGTCGCGCGATCTTCACGCCATTTCCTCCATCACGTCATCGTTCGTCTGTTGACGGGCCTGGACGCATGGCACGGCGCAGGACCCCGACGCCCGGACGGTAGGGGCCGGGACGGAACGCAATCCGCACCCACGGTGAACGGAAGGTGAATCGCGAGGTCGGGAATGGTGACGGCGAGCACGGCGAAGGATGCGCGTGCATCGGTCGTGTCGCTGCGTGGTCGGTCGACCTCAGCCGGTGGCGGCGGCGGTGCCCCCGGGCCCGGGCCGGTACACCACGTTGGTCAGGTGCACGGTGAAGCCGGACCGCCGGTACAGGCGCAGCGCGCGGTCGTTGTCGCCCTCGACGTAGAGCAGCACGGAGGTCAGCCCGGCGGCCCCCAGGTGCCGCAGCCCGGCGTCGGCGAGGACCCCGCCCAGCCCCCGCACCCCGGCGTCCGGATCGACGCCGAGCACGTAGATCTCGCCGACCGGACCCGCGCCGCCGGCGCCGTGGTCGCGCGGGTGGACCTTGGTCCAGTGGAAGCCCAGCAGCCGGTCGCCGGGGTCGGTGACGGCCAGGAAGAACCCGGCCGGGTCGAACCAGTCCTGGCTCATCTCTTCGTTCAGCCCGGCCAGGTCGAGCCGGCCCTGCTCGGGGTGCGCGGCGAAGGCGCGGGCATTCACCCGCAGGAACGCCGCCTCGTCCCGGCCGGGCTCGAAGGTGCGGATCCGCACGCCGTCGGGAACCGCGACCCCGGACGGTTCGACGGGCAGGGGACGGCGCATCTGCAGCAGCACCCGGGTGGGCACCAGTCCCAACCGGGCCGCCACGGCCCGGGCCGCCGGCAGATCGCCGTAGGCCCAGATGGCGCCCTGACGGTCGATCGCCGCGCGGACCAGGGCGGTGCCCAGCCCGCGCCCACGGGCGGCGACATCCACGGCGACCTCGGCCGGATCACCGCCCATCGCGACGGCGCAACCGGACCCGCCGGGACCGAGTCGGATGGCGGCGGCACCCGTCCGTACGGCGTCGAGCACGTGACCGGAGATCGCGTCGACCCCGTCGGCGCGGGCCACGCGGTCGGCCAGGGCGAGCACTGCGTCGGCCAGGCCGGCGTCGCGGGCCCACCCGGTCCCGTCGGTCCCGTCGGTCACGGAGGCCTCAGGCCGGGGTGCCGGCGGACTCGTCCCGCAGTGCGGACCGGGCCGGCGGGACCATCTTGTAGCCGACGTTGCGCACCGTGCCGATCAACGCCTCGTGCTCGGCGCCGAGCTTGGCCCGGAGCCGGCGGACGTGCACGTCGACCGTGCGGGTGCCGCCGAAGAAGTCGTACCCCCACACCTCGGTGACCAGCTGCTCGCGGGTGAACACCCGCCCCGGGTGCTGGGCGAGGAACTTGAGCAGCTCGAACTCCTTGTAGGTGAGCTCGAGCGGGCGGCCGCGCAGCCGGGCCGTGTAGGTGTCCTCCTCGATGGTCAGGTCACCGAGGCTGATCATGCCGGAGTTGGCGGAGTTGGACGTCCGGGCGGCCAGCAGGCGCAGCCGCGCGTGCACCTCGGCCGGGCCCGCCGAGGCCAGGACGACGTCGGACACGCCCCACTCCGGACCGATGGCGACCATGCCGCCCTCGGTGACGATGGCCAGGATCGACACGGCCAGACCGTCCGCCCCGAGCAGCCGGCACAGCGTGCGGGCGGCGGCCAGGTCGTGCCGGGCGTCCAGCAGCAGCAGATCGTAGGGCCCCGAGGTCACCAGCGACGCGGCTTCCGGGGCGGCGGACCGGATGCGGACCGGGAGCAGGTCGACCGCGGGCAGCACCGACGCCGGACTGGGGTCGGTGGTGAGCAGCAGGAGCTCCATTCGTCTTCTCCTTACCTGCGGTTCACCCGGGATCCGAGTCTAACTTTTCAAGGCGGCAACATCGGTGTCGATCACGCGCGGCGCCCTCACACCGCGTCGCGCCGACTGTGAGCTTTCAGTTACGGGGGTACCAGGTTTGTATGACACCCATGTAACGGCAGTCACGTTGCCGCAGGTCGCGACCGGCGACTGTGACAGGATCGGCAGAATGCCCGACAACGTTGGCGGTGGGTCGCGGACCCACGGAGATGAGCGATGCGGCCGGCCGGGTCGGCCGGTGACCCGTCGACCCCTCGGCTGCGACGGGCCCACCGCCCGCCGGTCCACGCGCGGGAGTGATCGCTGATGCGATCGTTCACCGTCGCCAGGACGCCCGGGGTAGGGGTCGGGTTCCACTGCGTCACCGACGATGACGTGACGCTGTCGGGGGTGCACGTTCCCGGGCGGGGCGGTCCCGGACCGGACGGTTCCGGATCGGACGGTTCGGGGCCGGACCCGGCGGCCGCGCCGGCCGGTGCGTTCGTGCTGGCCCACGGCTTCACCCACGGCATCGAGAAGCCGGCGACCCGGGCCGCGATCGAGGCGTTCGCCGCGCACGGTCCGGTCGTCGCGGCCGACTTCCGCGGGCACGGACGGTCCGGCGGCCGCTCGTCGGTGGGCCGGGACGAGGTGCTCGACCTGGACGCGGTCGTGCGGTGGACCCGCGCGGCCGGCCACCCGACGGTCACCGTCGTCGGCTTCTCGATGGGGGCGGCGGTCGCCGTCCGGCAGGCCGCGTTCGGGGCCGACCGGCCGGACGCCGTGGTGGCGGTCAGCGCACCCTCGCGCTGGTACGTCCGGGAGAGCGCGCCGATGCGCCGCCTGCACTGGCTGCTGGAGCATCCGCTCGCCGTCCAGATGGGCGCGGCGCTGGGGGTGCGGCTCGGCGAGCCCTGGCTCGACCTGCCCCCCAGCCCGGTCGAGGCCGCCCCGCTGGTCACCGCGCCCCTGTTGCTGGTGCACGGCACCGAGGACGACTATTTCGGCCCGCCGCACGCGATCGCGCTGCAGGACGCCTCGACCGCCGGCGAGCTGTGGATCGAACCGGGGATGGGCCACGGCGAGACCGCCCTGACCCCCGCCCTGGCGACCCGCATCGCCGGCTGGGCGGCCCTGAACCTCGCCGGCCGCCCGTCCGGGGACGTTCCGGCCTGACCCGGCGCGGGCCTGACACACTCGAGTCGTGCGCAAGCTGCTGATCACCCTGGTCGTACTGGCCGTGCTGCTGGTCGCCACGGACTTCGGCGGGCGGGCCTACGCCGAGTACCGGGCGGCGTCGGCGATCCAGACCGAGGCCGGCCTGCCCCAGTCGCCCGACGTGTCGATCGAGGGCTTCCCGTTCCTGCTGCACGCGGTCCAGGGGTCGTACCCGCAGGTGGTCGTCAGCGCCGGCGACGTCGGCGCCGCCCAGCTCCCGGGCACCCAGGTCCGCCTGACCCTGACCACGGTCACGCTGCCGCTGAGCGACGCGCTGGCCGGTGACACCTCCCGGCTGACCGCGCAGACGACCGCCACCCAGGTGGTCATCCCGATCGCCGCGCTCCAGTCGGCGCTGCCCCGCCAGGACGTCACCCTGGCCGCGGGACCGAACGGCACCCTGCAGGCGAGCGCCACCCTGAGCGTGGCCGGGGTGTCCATCCCGGTCACCGGTTCGGCCTCCTTGTCGGTGGCCGACGATCAGCTCACCATCACGGTCGACAACCTGTCCGCGGCCGGCATCGACCTGACCCGCGCCGCCCGGGACGCGGCGTCCGCGCTCGCGTCCGGGCTGACCACGACCATCCCGCTGGCCGGCCTGCCGTTCACGGTGACCTCGGGCACCGTGCAGACGTCCGGATCCGACGTGGTGATCACCGTCGACACCGGCCCGGTCACGTTCCAGGACCTGCGCCGCTAGGGGTCCCCGATCGCACGCCGGGCGACGCCGGGCCCGGGAACCCGGAGCGCACCTGCCCGGTTCGTCGGGTCACGACCGGCTTCGCGCCGTTCATCCGGTCATGGCGGCCAACCCGGGGCTGCTACCGTTGCCCGTATGGGCCCGTTGCTGACCAGCCGGCGCGCCGTCGACCTCGTGCGCGTCGGCAGTGCCCTCTGTTGTCGTGCCCACGGGTGCTCCCCCGCCGGCCGCTGACCCGACCTCCGTCGATCCGGTCCATTCCGGCCGCCGCACCCTTCCACCGGTCCCCGCGGCGTCACCGCCGATGCGCGACCTCCCGCCCCACCCCACCGATCAGGCATGTCCGCCATCACCCGCACCATCCCTGCAAGGAGCAGACGCATGAGCCGCGAGGACTCCCTCGTCACCACCGAATGGGCAGAGCAGAACCTGTCCACCCCGGGGATCGTCTTCGTCGAGGTCGACGAGGACACCACCGCCTATGACGCCGGTCACATCCCCGGCGCCGTGCGGATCAACTGGAAGACCGAGCTGCAGGATCCGGTTCGCCGCGACTTCGTCGACAAGGCCGGTTTCGAGAAGCTGCTCTCGGCCAAGGGGATCGGCAACGACGACACAGTCGTGCTGTACGGCGGTAACAACAACTGGTTCGCCGCCTACGCCTACTGGTACTTCAAGCTCTACGGGCACCAGGACGTCAAGCTGGTCGACGGTGGCCGCAAGAAGTGGGAGCTGGACGGCCGCGTCCTGTCCAAGGATGTTCCCGACCGGGTCGAGACCGCCTACGTCGCGCAGGAGCAGGACGCCTCGATCCGCGCGCTGCGGGACGAGGTCGTCGCCGCGATCGGCACCCAGAACCTGGTCGACGTCCGCTCGCCCGACGAGTTCTCCGGCAAGCTGTTCGCCCCCGCGCACCTGCCGCAGGAAGCCGCCCAGCGGGCCGGCCACATCCCGACGGCGGTGAACGTGCCCTGGTCCAAGGCGGCCAACGAGGACGGCACCTTCCGGTCGGACGCCGAGCTGACCGAGCTGTACGCCGGCGTGGACGACAGCAAGGACACCATCGCCTACTGCCGCATCGGCGAGCGGTCGAGCCACACCTGGTTCGTGCTCACCGAGATCCTCGGCAAGCGCAACGTCAAGAACTACGACGGCTCGTGGACCGAGTACGGGTCGCTGGTCGGCGTGCCGGTCGAGCTCGGCGCCTGAGCCCGCTCGTCCCGCCCGCATCCGCTCCGCCAGTTCCGACCCTTCGAAAGGACATCCAGTCATGACGTGTGCCGCCCCCGATCAGTCCGCCGGCATTCCGGTGGGCGTCGACGTGTCCGGCCAGGCCGTCGTCCAGGGCAAGGTCTGCAAGGACAACGAGCCGGTCGCCGGCGCCTTCGTCCGCCTGCTCGACGCCTCCGGCGAGTTCACCGCCGAGGTCGTCACCTCGGCCGGCGGTGACTTCCGCTTCTACGCCGCCCCCGGCGCGTGGACCGTCCGGGCGCTGTCCCGCGCAGGCAACGGCCAGGCCTCCGGCGACGTGACGCTGGGCCTGAACCAGCTGGACATCGCCGTCGCCTGACCTCGACGGTGCCGGAAGGCGGGGTGCGGCGACGGCCGGCCCCGCCTTCCGCGTTCCCGGGCGGCGTCGGGGCACCGCCGGGGGCGCTGATCGACTCGCCGTTTCCGGGTGCCGGCCACCCCCGAAACGGCGATGTGATCAGCGCGGGTCGGGCCGGCCGGCCGGTGTGACGTCGTTCGCGGTGCGGGAGACCGGCGCCCGGCGCGGGTTAGGCTGCCCGGGTGGAAATCTTCTTTACCGGCCTGCTGGTCGCGGTGGCCCTGCTGATCACATGGTTCGCCTTCTACGTGGTCTACCGGCTGCTGCACGAGGAAAAGTGACCACTCCGGACGGGGCGGCCCCGGACCCGGCGGGCCCCCACCCGCACCAGGGACCGACCGCCGAGGAGATCGCCGGCCTGGTCTCGGCCGAGCGGACCGCGGGCGAGTACGTCCCCGGCCCGGACGTCGGTGCGCCCCCGCACGTCGAGCCGGCGGCGGACCACGCTCCGGTTCCCGGCAGCGGCGACGCGGCCATCGCCGCCGCCGAGGTCCGCGCCGAGGCGACCCGCGGCCTGGACATCGACGACGTCCCGCCGCTGCCGATCCCGGCCGACACCGCCAACGTGCGGGCGCGTCCCGGTCTGCACCCCGACTGCATGCCGCTGCTGCCGCTGGTCGGCGTCTGGCGCGGGGTGGGCCGCTTCGGCAACGACCCCGGCGAGAAGGACCCGCAGTTCGGCCAGCAGATCGTCGTCTCGCACGACGGCCGGCCGTTCCTGCGCTACGAATCGATCAGCTGGCTGCTCGAGCCGGACGGGTCGATCAAGGGTCCGGGCGCCCGGGAGGTCGGGTTCTTCCGGCCGCAGGCGGACGGGTCGATCGAGCTGATGGTCGCCCATGCCGAGGGCCGGATCGAGCTGTTCTACGGGCGCCCGCGCTCGGCCGCGGCGTGGGCGTTGTCCACCGACGCCGCGCTGCGCACCCCCACCGCACCCCCGGTCGTGGGGGCCACCCGGTTGATCGGCATCACGCCGGACGGCAAGCTCGCCTACGTCGAGGAGCGGGCGCACTCGGACCTCGAACTCGCCCCCCACGCCTCGGCCGCCCTGGACCGCCTCGCGGGCTGACCGTCGGCCGGGCGCCCCGGTCCTCGCGGGCCGACCGCCGGTCTCTGCGCTGATCCAAGGCCCACCGAAAGCGACAATCCGGGCGCTGCGGTCCTCGCGGGCCGGCCGCCGGTCTCTGCGCTGATCCAAGGCCCGCCGAAAGCGACAATCCGGGCGCGGATCCGGGTCTTGGATCAGCGCACCCCCAGGCGCGGATCCGGGTCTTGGATCAGCGCACACCCTGGGCGCGGGTCCGAGAGTTCGATCGGCGCAGCGCCCGCGGGCGCGTCGGGACCGGTCAGCGCACGACGACGGCGACGTCCCCGGCACGCAGATCGAGCCGGTAGCGCAGGACTCGTCGGGTCGCCAGGTCGAGCGGCACGTCCAGCAGCAGCGGCCGCAGATCGCTGGACCCGCGGCCGGGGACGGCCGCCGGCCCGTGGAAGGGCCGGATGCGCTCGGCGAAGAACCCGGCATGACCGGCCGAACAGCCGGGCCGGGCCGCGTCGTGGCTGGCCACGTACATCCGTTCGCCGCTGGGCAGGGTGAGCACGGCATAGGCCGCCGGATACTCGTGGTGCACCCGGTCGATCAGGTCGTCCACCAGGAGCCGCACTCGCGAGCGCCACGAGCCGGCCGTCAACCGGTCCCGTGCGGACGTGCGCCCCGCGACGACCGGACCGTCCAGCATTCGCCCCTGCTTCATCGACACGGCCGAAGCGCACCACCGCACGGCGACCGGCCGGCGGTCCGGAGATGTCCGCCGGGTGAGCGGCCGGCGACCGGGTGCCCAACAGCGGCATCGGTCCGGCCCACCCCGCCGCCCCACCCCCCGCCCCGCGGTACCGCCGGTCGCGCCGAACGAGCGGGGTCGGGCGCGTCATTGAGCGGGGCCGGGCCGGGCCGCACCCCGCGACCCGACCGGCCGGGCTGATCACGTCGGCACCGTTCGGCCATGTCGGACCGATCCTGCCGGAAACGATCAGCCCGACCCGAGCGGCTGGAGCGACCGGGAGGGGTCCCGGCGGGTGAGGTGCGGCGGGATGGAGTGCCGCGCCGCGCTTGGTCCGCGCGACTCCGGTCGCGGCGCGCTCGACCGAACCGCGATCGACCCGGTCGCGGCCACCCGGGCGCAGGAGCGGCCGACGCAGCCGGGGCGGCCGGGACCGAATTCACCCGGATCGGACATCGGCGACCGGACGCGATCGGTGTGATGATCGAGGAGTGACGGTGACCGGGCCAGGGACGGCCCCGCTGACGAGACGGCGACCATGAGGGCCTGGCGGTCCGTGCGTCACGGAGTCTCCTCGCTCGGCCCGATCCACAGCCCGGAACTCGACGAGCTGCTCCGCGCCCCCTGGTTCGCCCAACGGCTGGACACCCTGGCCCAGAAGCTGGACCGGCGACCCGCGGACGTGCGGGAGGAGGCCGTCGGCTACCTGAAGGAGATGGCCGCCACCCACGACCAGCGGGCGACGAACGCCTGGCGGGCGTTCGGCCGCTGGTTCCTGCGGGCCTACGACGTGTACGTGGACGACGAGCAGGTCCAGCGGCTGCGCGAGCTGGACCGCCGGTCCTCGCTCGCGTTCGCCTTCTCGCACCGGTCCTACCTGGACGGGTTCGTCGTCCCCGAGGTGATCGCGGCCAAGCGGCTCAGCCCGGTCTACACCCTGGGCGGCTCGAACCTGAACCTGTTCCCGTTCGGCCAGTGGGCCAGCCGGTCCGGCGTCATCTTCATCCGCCGCAACATCCGCGAGCTACCGGTCTACCGGCTCGCCCTGCGCTCCTACATCGCCGAGCTGGTGCGCAGCCGCGGCAACCTGGCCTGGTCCATCGAGGGCGGCCGCACCCGCACCGGCAAGCTGCGGCCGCCGACGTTCGGCATCCTGCGCTACCTCGTCGACGGCCTGGACGAGGCGACGCGGACCGACGCCGGCGGCATCGGCACCGACATCCAGGTGGTCGGCGTCTCGATCGTCTACGACCAGTTGCACGAGGTGCCGTTGATGACCCGCGAGGCGCGGGGCGACGGCAAGCGCCCGGAGGACCTGCGCTGGCTGGTGCACCTGGCCCGGCAGCAGCGGCAGCGGCTGGGCCGGGCCTACCTCGATTTCGGCGAGCCCATCCCGCTCTCCGACCGGCTGACCGAGCTGCGGGCCGACCCGGCCACCGGCGCGCACGAGGTCGAGCGGATCGCGCTGGACGTCTCGCACCGGATCAACCGGGCGACCCCGGTGACCGCGACCGCCGTGGTCAGCCTGGCCCTGCTCGGCGCCGACCGGTCGTTGACCCTGGGCCAGTTGCTGGCCACCGTCCGCCCGCTGGCCGGCTACCTGGCCCGCCAGGGCTGGGCGGTCGCCGGCGCGCTGAACCTGACCGACCGGGCCACCATCCGCCGCACCCTGGACGAGATGGTGGTCTCGGGCCTGGTCGCGGTGTTCGACGAGGGCACCGAACCGGTCTGGCAGATCGCCCCCGGCCGGCACCTGGTCGCCGCCTTCTACCGGAACACGATCATCCACGCGCTGGTGCAGCGGGCGATCACCGAGCTGGCCCTGCAGGCCGTCGCGGGCTCGAGCGCCGCATCCGGCGCCGACGCCAAGACCGACACCGACACCGACACCGACACCGACGTGTTCGCCCAGGCGCGCCGGCTGCGCGACCTGCTCAAGTTCGAGTTCTTCTTCCCGGACAGCACCCGGTACGGCGCGGAGGTGCTGTCGGAGCTGCGCCTGCTGGGCGCGGACGCCCGGGACGAGGGCTGGCGGTGCGACCGGGACACCGCGGCCCGCCTGCTCGCCGGCGCCGACCTGCTCACCGCGCACCTCGTCCTGCGGCCCTACCTGGACGCCTATCTCGTCGTGGCCGACCGGCTGGCCGCCGAGCCGTGCGATCCCGAACCGGTCGACGAACCGCGCCTGCTGGGCGAGTGCCTCGCGGTCGGTCAGCAGTGGTTGCTGCAGCACCGGATCACCAGCGCCGAGTCGGTGTCCCTGGAACTGTTCCGGACCGCGCTACGGGTCGCCGGCAAGCGGGAGCTGCTGCTCGCCGACGCCGACGCGGACCGCCGGCAGGCGTTCGCCGACGAGGTCGCCGCCGACGTCGCCCGGGCCGACGCGATCGCCGAACTCGCCCGGAGGGGGCAACCATGACCGCCGGACCGCCGGCCGCGCTGACCGCGGCCCAGCAGATCGAGGCCGTGCTGGCGGGGCCGAGCGGCCCGCACATCGGTGCGTTCTTCGACCTCGACGGCACCCTGGTCGAGGGCTACACCGCCAACACGTTCTTCGCCGAGAGCATCCGCACCCGGGACATCGCCGCCGGCGACGTCGCCCGGTCGCTGTTCTCGGTCGTCGACGGCAAACTCGGCGGGGACCCGACGGCCATCGGCCGGCACGGGGTGGCCGCGATGGCCGGCCGCGAGGTCTCGACCGTGCTGGAACTCGGCGAGCGGCTCTTCGCCCAGAAGATCGCCGCCTCGGTCCGGCCGGAGGCTCGCGACCTGGTGCGCGCCCACCAGCGGCGCAAGCACACCGTCGCCGTCGCCTCGGCCGCCACCCGGTTCCAGATCGAGCCGCTGGCGCGGGATCTGGGCATCACCGACGTGCTCTGCACGGAGGTCGAGGTGGTCGACGGGGTGATCACCGGCCGCCTGGCCGGGCCGATGCTCTGGGGCGAACCGAAGGGCGCGGCGGTCCGGGCGTTCGCCCGCGAACGCGGCATCGACCTGAGCGCCAGCTACGCCTACGGCAACGGCGACGAGGACGTGCCGTTCCTCGGCTCGGTCGGGCACCCGCACCCCCTGAACCCGCACACCGGGCTGGCGATCGCCGCCCGCACCTACGGCTGGCCGGTCGTGACGCTGTCCGAGCCGCGCAGCGGCGGCCTGCGGGCGCTCCTGGGCACCGCCGCGGCCCTGGGCGGGTTCAACGTCGGGATGGTGGTCGGTGCCGCCACCGGCCTGCTGTCCGGCAACCCGCGGACCGGCCGCAACATCGGCATCCCGCTGGCCTGCGACCTGGCTCTGGCGATGGCCGGGGTCAAGCTCGACATCGTCGGCGAGCACAACCTGTGGGCGGCGAGGCCGGCGGTGTTCGTGGCGAACCACCAGAGCTCGCTGGACGCCCCGCTGATGGGGGCATTGCTGCGCAAGGACTTCACCGGCGTGGCCAAGAAGGAGGCCCGGTACGACCCCCGGATGGCCATCGCCGGGCTGTTCGTCGACCCCGCCTACATCGACCGCTCCCATCCGGACTCGGCCAAGCGCGACCTGGCCGCGCTGGCCGACCGGATCCGGGCCGGCACGTCGGTGGTGATCATGCCGGAGGGCACCCGCTCGCCCACGCCGACCGTCCTGCCGTTCAAGAAGGGCGGCTTCCACCTGGCCATGCAGGCCGGGGTGCCGATCGTGCCGATCGTCGTCCGCAACGCCGGCGAACTGATGTGGCGCAACTCGACCCTGCTGCACTCCGGCACGCTGCAGATCGCGGTGCTGGATCCGATCCCCACCGACGGCTGGTCGCCGGAGACCATCGACGAGCACGTCCGGTCCGTCCGCGAGCTGTTCGTCGCCACCCTCGCCGACTGGCCGGAGGCGACCGCATGACGGACCCCACCCCGACCACGCCGCCGGCACCGCCCACCACGCCCACCACGCCCACCCCGGACGAGCTGAACCGGCAGGCCTGGACGGCCGCCGGACAGTGGGGCCTGAACGGCTCGATGAGCGAACTCGAGACGCTGATGTGGCGTTCCGAACGGCATCCCGAGCTGTCCTCGACCATCACCGCGCTGATGCTGCTGGACACCACCCCCGACTGGGACCGGCTGTGGGCCGCGCACGAATGGGCGGTCGGCCTGGTCCGCCGGGCGCGGGAACGGGTGCAGGAGCCGCTGGTGCCGGTCGGCCCACCGGTCTGGGTGACCGACCCGTCGTTCCGCCTCGAGGATCACCTGCGCCGGACCCGGCTCGATCCCGCCGGCGGCGACCTGACGGCCGTGCTCGCGCACGCCGAACGCTTCGCGCTCGCCCCGCTGGACCGGGCCCGGCCGCTGTGGGAGGCCGTGCTGGTCGAGGGCCTGGCCGACGGCCGCGCGGCCTACCTGCTCAAGCTGCACCACTCCGTCACCGACGGGCTGGGCGGGGTCCAGTTGCTGTCGCTGGTGCAGAGCCGCACCCGCGACCACACCCCGGACAAGCCCGCCGGCGGGGCTCCGGACCCCGGAACCGGCCGCAGGAACCCGGCCGTGCTGACCTCCCGTCAGCTGGCCGCCCGCCTCGGGCAGGCGCCCGACCTGCTGTGGCGTTCGCTCCGGTTCGGCGGCACGGTGCTGTCCGATCCGCTGCGGGCCGGGTCGGACGCGGTCCGGTTCACCGCATCGTTGCGGCGGATGCTGCCGCCCCCGCCCGCCCCGCCGTCCCCGTTGTTCACCCGGCGCACCGGCCGCAGCTGGCGGTTCGGCGTGGTGGAGTGCGAGTTCCGGCGGCTCCGGGCGGCGGCCAAGGCGGCCGGCGGCTCGGTGAACGACGCCTATGTCGCGGCGCTGCTCGGCGGGCTGCGCCGCTACCACGAGCGGCACGACACCCCCCTGGAGAGCCTGCCGATGGCCATGCCGGTCTCGCTGCGCCGCGGTGACGACCCGATGGGCGGCAACAAGTTCGCCGGCGCCCTGCTGGCCGGCCCGATCGGCGTCCGGGACCCGGTCGAGCGGATCGCCATCATCCGCGGCACCGTGCTGACCCTGCGGACCGAACCTGCCCTGGACTCGTTCGGCCTGCTGGCCCCGTGGGTGAACATGCTGCCGTCCGGTGTGGGCGCGGCGGCCTGGCGGCTCGGCGCGACCGCGGACCTGTCGGCCTCGAACGTGCCCGGCCTGCCCTACCGGTCGTTCCTGGCCGGCGCCCGGGTCGACCGCATCTTCGCGTTCGGCCCGCTGCCCGGGGTGGCGATCATGGTGGCGATGACGACCCACGCGGGCGCCTGCTGCATCGGGTTCACCATCGACGGTGACGCCGTCGAGGACGTGTCGGTCCTGATGGACAGCTTCGCCGAGGGCTTGGAGGAGGTCCTGGACATCGTCTGAGCCGGGCGAGGGATCAGGTGAGCCCGGCCAGCAGCACGTCCAGGGTGCGCTCGATGGCGGCCTCCCGGTCCGCCGACGGCAGGCCGGAGAGCGGGCCACCCTGCACCAGCACCGCCAGCCCGTGCACGGCCGACCAGGCGGCGACGTCGCTCCACGGCCGGTGGACCGGATCGAGTCCACCGGCGGCCACGAGTTCGTCCAGGCAGCGGCCGAGCAGCCCGAACGGATCGTCGGGGCCGTGTCCGGTGGCCAGGTCCTTGTCCTGCTCGGCGCCGATCGTCGCGAACAGCCCCGGCTCGGCCAGGGCGAAGCGGATGTACACCCGGCCCAGGGCCCGCAGCCGCGCCCGGGCCACGTCGGCGGGCGGCCCGCCGGCCGGCACCCCCGCCAGCTCCGCCGTCATCCGGGCACTGAGCTCGGCGGCCGCCCGGTCGGCGATGGCATCGAGCAGCGCCGCGCGGTCGGCGTAGTGCCGGTAGGCGGCCGAGTTGCTCACCCCCGCCCGGCGCTGCACGTCGCGCAGGGACACCGCGGCCGGACCGCCGGCCCGGGCCAGCGCGATCCCGTGCTCGAGCAGCGCCGCCCGCAGGTCCGGATGGTGGTACCTGGGTCGATCCGCCGCCGTCACGGCATCGAGTATCCCATGTTGACAGCGCTAACACGCCGCCCTAGGCTGGCCATGTTGACACCGATAACACACCCGAGGAGCGTCATCGCCATGGATCTGGACAACCTGACCGGCCGGACCGCTCTGGTCACCGGCGCCTCGTCCGGCATCGGCCGGGAGTTCGCCCAGGAGCTGGCCCGGCGGGGCAGCTCCCTGGTGCTCACCGCCCGGTCGACCGACCGGCTCACCGCCCTGGCCGAGCAGGTGCGGCGGGATCACGGCACCGAGACCGTCGTCCTGACCCACGACCTGGGCCGGCCGGGCGCGGCCCAGGAACTGGTCGCGGAACTGGCCGCCCGGGGCCTGACGATCGACGTGCTGATCAACAATGCCGGCTTCGGGGCCCACGGCGACGTCGTGGACGCCGATCCGGACCGGCTGGACGCCATGACGACGCTGAACGTCGATGCGGTCGTCGCCCTGACCGCGCGGCTGCTGCCCGGCATGGTGCAGCGCGGCGCCGGCGCGATCGTGAACGTGGCCAGCACGGCTGCCTTCCAGCCGGTCCCCCACATGGCCGTCTACGGCGCCACCAAGGCGTTCGTGCTCAGCTTCAGCCGGGCCCTGTGGGCCGAGACCCGAGGAACCGGCGTCACCGTGCTGGCCCTGAGCCCCGGCGCCACCGCGACCGAGTTCTTCCGGGTCGCCGGGGAGGACGCCGCGGTCGGTCCCCGTCGCAGCCCGGCCCAGGTCGTCGGGACGGCCATGCGGGCCCTGGCCGCCGGCCGGCCCAGCGTGGTCGACGGGCTGCGCAACGCCCTGCTCGCCTGTATCTCGCCGCGGGTCCCGGAGCGCCTGGGCATCGCCGTGACGGAACGGAGCGTGCGGCCGTCGGGCGCCGCCGCGCCGGCCCGCACCGCGGCCTGACCCGCGGCCGGTCCGATCCGCGAGTCAGGCCGCCGGGCGGCGCAGCCGTTCGACGGCAGCTCGCTCGACGAAGACGGGCACGAAGTCGCGGATCGGCCGGCCGTCGAATGTCCGGTGCTCCTCGTGGACCACTCCGCGGATCCGGTCCTCGGCGACGGTCGGGAACCGCTCGCGCAGGCGCTCGATCACCTCGTCGATCTCGCGGGCCTCGTGGGCGGCAACGTCGGCGCTCTCCATCCGGTCATGATGCCGACCGCCGCACCGGTCCGCCGCGGGCGCGAGGCACATTCACTCGTTCCGGATGAGCCCGAGCCGGCCGGACCCGTGGAGCCCCGCGCCGGCGCAATCCCGGGGCCCCCCGGCCCGCGCCGGCCCCGAATCGGATGTTGACGAGCGGGTCAGAAATCAACCCGATCGATACCGTTTCGCCCGACCACACCTCGATCGCAACCGGGAGTGATCAAACCCTGCCGGGCGATCGAGCGAATTCCGTCCGTTCGGGCGACCCTCACCCCGGGGCGCGGGTGACGACCGGCCGCCGGGCACGAAGCGCGAGCGCGAGGACCCCGGCCGGCACGGCGTCCGCCGGCCGCGTCACGGCGCCGTCCCCGACCGGCGGGGATGATGTCGCCCGGGGGGCGACGATGACGACGACCATGGCGACGGATTCGGCGACACCGCGGAGCGATCCGCGCAGACGGGCTCGATGGTTGGCCGGCATCGCGCTGGCCGGCACCGTGCTGGCCATCCTGGCCACGCTCGACCCGACCACGGTCCGGCCGGAGTGGTCCGCCGCCTTCCTGATCGTGATCGTCGGGAGCGCGGCGATCGCGGTGGCCGGCTGGCGCTGGGGGGTGGGCTGGTCCGATCGCATGATCGCGACCACCGTCGCCGCGCTGGACCTGATGGTGCTCGCGTCGATCCTGGCCAACCAGGACCGATCGGCCGCGCTGCTGAATCTGATCCTGCTGCTGCCGCCGACCCTGTACGTCGCGGTCCTGCTGCGCCCGCCGTTCCCGCGATGCCAGGAGATCGGGGTGGTCGCCGGCTGTGCCGTGGTGGCCGCACTCATCGCCGCCGATCCGGTCCAGTGGATCTCGCTCATGCTGCTGCCGGCCGTCGCCCTGGTCGGGGCGGCGGAGACCGTGCTCGCCCAGCGGCGGCACCTGGAGTCGATGGTCGACTCGCTGGAGCTGATGTCCATGACGGACGCCCTGACCGGCGTGCTCAACCGGCGCGGCATCACCGTGCAGCTGTTCGCCGCGCCCCCTGCGCCATCGGGGCACCTGAGCGTGCTGATGATCGACATCGACCGGTTCAAGGAGATCAACGACCGGTACGGGCACGTGGCCGGCGACGAGGTGCTGAGCGCCGTCGGCGCCGGCCTGCTCGCCGAGATCCGGTCCGGCGACCTGGCCGCCCGGCTCGGCGGCGAGGAGTTCGCCGTGGTGACGCGGTCGTCCCCCGCCGACGCCGCGGCGATGGCCGACCGGCTTCGGCGCCGGGCCGTGGACTGGATGGCGCCCTGGTCCGGCACGGTCAGCGTCGGGTGTGCCGGCGCGCGCGCGGCCGGTCCCGACGCGGTGACCGTCGAGCTGCTGTCCGACCTGATGGAGCGGGCCGACCGGTGCCTGTACCGGGCCAAGCGGGAGGGCCGCAACCGGGTCGTCCTGGAGGACGGGTGGGCCGCGCCCTGACGGTCCGAAGCCGCCCGCCCGGCGTCGCCGACCGGACAGCCGGACGGGTCCGCGGACCGGAGCCGGACCGACCGCACAGCCGGACGGGCCCGCCGATCGGAGCCGGACCGGACGGACCCGGCCCGGCTCTGCTCAGCGCCCGAGCAACGCGGCGGACGCGGGTCAGCCGGCCAGCGCGGCCGAGACCACCTCGCGCGCCTCGGACTGCACCTGCGTGAGGTGCTCCGGGCCCTTGAACGACTCGGCGTAGATCTTGTAGACGTCCTCGGTGCCCGACGGGCGGGCGGCGAACCAGGCGTTCTCGGTCGTCACCTTCAGGCCGCCGATGGCCGCCCCGTTGCCCGGCGCGGCGACCAGCCGGGCGGTGATCGGCTCGCCGGCCAGCGAGTCGGCCTTCACGTCCTCGGGCGAGAGCTTGGCCAGCTTCGCCTTCTCCGCCTTGCTGGCCGGCGCGTCGACCCGGGCGTAGGCCGGGTCGCCGAACTGCTCGGTCAGCTCCCGGTAACGGACGCTGGGCGACTTGCCGGTGACGGCGATGATCTCCGAGGCCAGCAGGGCGAGCAGGATGCCGTCCTTGTCGGTGGTCCAGACGGTGCCCCGCTTGCGCAGGAAGGACGCCCCGGCCGATTCCTCGCCGCCGAAGCCGATCGAGCCGTCGATCAGCCCGGGCACGAACCACTTGAAGCCGACCGGCACCTCCACCAGCCGGCGGCCGAGCTGGGCCACCACCCGATCGATCATCGAGGACGAGACCAGCGTCTTGCCCACGCCCATGTCGGCGGCCCACTCCGGCCGGTGGCTGTAGAGGTAGTCGATCGCCACGGCCAGGTAGTGGTTCGGGTTCATCAGGCCGGCGTCGGGGGTGACGATGCCGTGCCGGTCGGCGTCCGCGTCGTTGCCGGTGGCCACGTCAAAGCCGCCGCCCTTGGCTTTCTCCACCACCGAGGCCATCACGTTCGGGGAGGAGCAGTCCATCCGGATCTTGCCGTCCCAGTCCAGCGTCATGAACCGCCAGGTCGGGTCGGTCTGCTTGTTCAGCACGGTCAGGTCCAGGCCCAACCGCTCGGCGATGGCCTCCCAGTAGGCGACGGACGCGCCGCCCAGGGGGTCGGCGCCGATCTTGACCTTGGCGGCCCGGATGGCGTCGATGTCCAGCACGTTCTCCAGGTCGCCGACGTAGCCGGAGACGAAGTCGTAGTAGCCGGTGGTGTCGGCGTTCTTGGCGGACTCGTAGCTCATCCGCTTCACGTCCTTGAGCCCGCCGGCCAGGATCTCGTTGGCCCGGGCCGCGATCACCGAGGTGGCGTCGCTGTCCGCGGGGCCGCCGTTCGGCGGGTTGTACTTGAAACCGCCGTCGCGGGGCGGGTTGTGGCTGGGAGTGACGACGATGCCGTCGGCCAGCCGGCTGGTGCGTCCGTGGTTGGCCTTGAGGATGGCGTGCGAGACCGCCGGGGTCGGGGTGAACCCGTCGTTGGAGTCCAGCATCACCGTGACGTTGTTGGCGGCCAGCACCTCCAGCGCGGTGGCCTGCGCGGGGAACGCCAGCGCGTGCGTGTCGGCGCCGATGAACAGCGGCCCGTCGGTGCCCTGCTCGGCCCGGTACTCGCAGATGGCCTGGGTGATCGCGAGGATGTGGTCGCGGTTGAACGCGGTGTCCAGGCTCGACCCGCGATGGCCGGACGTGCCGAACACCACCCGCTGATCGGGGTTCGAGACGTCCGGGTGCAGGTCCTCATAGGCCGCCAGCACCGCGTCGACGTCGATGAGATCGCTTTCCTGAGCAGGCTTGCCCGCGCGTGGATCCATAGGCGTCATTGAACCGGACCCCGTGCCGGTCCGCAGGGCGGCCCGGGCGGCCGCCGCTCCCCGACCGGCGGCGTCACCAGCCGGCGACGACCGGGATCACCCGCTCGCCGTACACGTCCAGCACCCGGCGGTCCCACATCCCGGCCGGCCGGCCGTGCACGTGGGCGACGCCGAGGTCGGCCAGCCGGCGCAGCGTGGCCAGGAAATCGTCGACACCCGCACCGTCCGCCCCGACCGGGAACGGCGCCATCACCGTCTTCTCGATGTCGTCGTAGTCGCGGCCCTCCCGGTCGCAGTGCGCCCGCAGCACGTCGAGCTTGTGGGGCAGGTCGGGGGTGTCGAACAGGTTGCAGGCCTGCGCGTACCTGGCCACCAGCCGCAGCGTCTTGCGCTCCCCACCGCCACCGATCAGGATCGGCGGCCGGCGCAGCGGCTGCGGCACGTTGAGCGTGCGCTCCAGCGTGTAATGGTCGCCCCGATAGGGGCCGTCGTCGTCGGACCACATCTGCAGGCAGATCTGCAGCGCCTCCTCCAGCCGCTCGAACCGCTCGGCGGTGGGCGGGAACGGCAACCCGAGCCCCCGCGACTCGGCCTCGTTCCACGCGGCCCCGATGCCCAGCATCGCCCGCCCGCCGGAGAGCACGTCGAGCGTGCTGACCTGCTTGGCCAGGAGGCCGGGTTCGCGGTAGACGACCGCGGTCACCCAGGCGAGCAGTTCCACCGTCGACGTGCGCGCGGCCAGGTAGCCAAGGGCCGTGTAGGCCTCGAGCATGTCGTGGTCCTCGGGCCCGACCACGGAGATCTGCCACACGTGGTCCATCACGCTGACCCGGGCGAACCCGTTCTCCTCGGCGGCCTGCGCGATGCCGGTGAGGTCCTGCGCCAGCGTCCGCGGTCCGCCCGGGAACGTGAAGTCCGCGATGTGCACGCCCAGTTTCATCTCAGTTCTCCTTCATCGGACTCGCCGCCCGGAACCAGCATGCTCCGGCCCTGCCGTTCCCCGCACCGGAGGCCGGCCGGACCGGCGTCACCGAGCGCCGACACGACACCTTCGACCCCAGGCGGTCGCCCGACGTCGCGGTCCGGCCGGTGCGTGGCCTGCGCACGGTCGACGTGCTGCCGGCCGAGCTCGTACCGCCGCCGGCCCGGTCCCGGTTCGACCACACCACCGGGGATCGAGCACCCGGGCAACTCGACGACCTCCGCAGGGCACCGGTCAGGCCGTCGACATCTGCTGGCGCCACGCGCGCCAGGCGGCCATCCCGACGACCTGGCAGCGGTCCGCGGCCACCGACCCCGACCGGGCCAACTGGTCGGCGAAAGACCTGCCCGGACGACCGGCCAGCTGATGCGCGAAGGCGCCGTGGAACACGTCACCGGCACCCAGGGTGTCGCGCACGACCACCCGCGGGATCGGGACCGTTCCCTCACCCGACCGCTCGCCCCCCGCGGCCCACCACCGAACCGGTTGCGGACCGTCGGTGACCGCGACCCGCCGGACGCCGCGCCCGAGCAGGGCCGGCGGCACGGCACCGTCCGGCAGCCGGAACGCCGCCGAGCAGATCGCGACGTCGACCAGGGGCAGCAGCTCGTCGAGCACCGGCTTCCAGCTGCCGGCGTCCAGGACGACCGGGACGGACCGCTCCCGGGCGGCGCGCGCGGCGGCCAGGGCCGGCCGCGGGTGGTGCCCGTCCAGGAGCAGCACGGCGGCGCCGTTCAGGACGGCGGCCAGCCAGTCCGGGGCGGGGACCGCCCGCGCCGCGGCATTGACCGACACGACCGACCGTTCCCCGGTCGCGTCCAGCACCCGGATGCTGCTGACCGCCGGTGGCTCGTCGGTGTCCGGCACGACCGCGCGCACCCGAACACCGTTGGCCGTCAGGTCCTGGGCGGCCAGCCGCGCCAGGGGGTGGCGACCCAGGTCGGTGATCAACTCTGCCTCCCCGCCGAGCAGGGCGAAGGTCACCGCGGCATTGGCGGCCGGCCCGCCGGCGACGATCTCCTGGCTCAGCGCGGTGACCTTTTCGTCCGCCCCCACCGGCCGGGCGACCCGGTGGATCAGGTCGACCGTGGTCAACCCGACGAAAACTCCGCGCGGCCGTGCCACCCTGGAGTCATGTGCCGCAACATCCGAACCCTGCACAACTTCGATCCTCCGGCCACCACCGACGAGGTGCACGCCGCCGCGCTGCAGTACGTGCGCAAGGTCAGCGGGTCCACCAAGCCGTCCGCGGCGAACCAGGCGGTGTTCGACCGCGCCGTCGAAGAGATCGCGCACATCACCCGCCACCTGCTGGACGACCTGGTCACCGCGGCGCCGCCCAAGGACCGGGAGACCGAGGCGATCAAGGCCCGGGCCCGGGCCGAGCAGCGGTACGGCCGCGTCGCCGGCTGACCGTCTCACCGCGCCTCGTCCGGGCGACGGTGGTCCCGCGGAACAACCACCGGTCCGAGACCGGCCAGATTTTCGCGGCTCGCCCATCGCCGCTCCTCCGCCCGGCGGACATGATCCGCGGAACAACCACCGCCCTCGGGCTCACCTGATGCCCGCAGTCCTGGCCGCACCTCGGCCCGCCGCTCCCGCAGCCTCACCGCGCACCCCGAGCTCACGCCCCGCGGAACATTCGCCGCCGTCACGGCGGCCGGACCTCTGACCCCTAAGGCGCCTCAGACGCCGCCGGCGGCTCCGGCTGAGGCCCTCGTCCGGATACCACTGCGCGATCGTCCGATCCGCCGCCCGCCGCCTTACCGACATCGTGAATCGTGTCGGGCCAGCGGGTCCGGCCGAACGATTCGGAGGACGAACGATGACCGCATCCTGGGGACCGGCCATGGACGCCGAGATCGCCTACCGGCACGCCCAGGTCCGGGCGCAGGTGGGCCACCGCCGCCGCGGCTGGTTCCGCCGCGCGCAGCCGGGCACCCGGACCGCGCCGGTCAAGCGCGGGGAGTGAAGCGGGCCGCGGCCGCCGGATTCGCCGGCCGGCCGGGGGACCGGCGGGGCGTGGCCGCCGACCCGCGAGCAGCGGCCGACCGGAGCGCCCGGCGCACCCCCCGGGTGTCGCCGTCGGCGTCCCGGATGCCGAGCCGGTGACGAGCCGGTGACGGCGGCGGCACTGTCGGACCCGGCTGCCACTATGGACGGCGTGGCAGCGACCGTCGACCTGGAGTTCGTGGGCCGGTCCGAGCAGGTCGACCGGTTCCGGTCGGCCCTCGCCGGCGCCCGGGCCGGCCGGCCGAGCGCGATCCTGCTCTCCGGGGACGCCGGGGTCGGGAAGACCCGCCTGCTGCGCCGGATGGCCGAGTTGGGCCGCGCCGACGGCGCCCGGGTGGTGATCAGCCACTGCGTGGACCTCGGCGAGGTCGGCCTGCCGTACCTGCCGTTCACCGACGCCCTGGGCCAGCTCCGCAGCCGATCCGATCCGGTGGATGCGGTGATCGGCGGTCGTCCGGCCCTGGGCCGGCTGCTGGACGCCGGGCTGGGCGAGCCGGAGACCGGCAGCGCCGCACAGGCCGCCCGAGGGCAACTGTTCGACGGGATCGCCGCCGCGATCGGTGCGGGCGGGGACGCCGAACGGCCGCTGGTGCTGATGATCGAGGACCTCCACTGGGCCGACCCGTCGAGCCGCGACGTCCTGACCTTCCTGATCGCCCGGATGCGCTCCGAGCATCTGCTTCTCGTGGCCAGCTACCGCACCGACGACCTGCACCGGCGGCACCCGCTGCGGCCGGTGCTGTCCGAACTGGTGCGCCACCCGCGAGTCGATCTCCTCGACCTCGCCCCGTTCACCCGGGCCGAGCTGGCCCAGTTCGCCACCGCGATCACCGGCGGGCCGGTCGCCGAGCCCGATCTGCTGCGGGTGCTGCACCGGTCGGAGGGCAACGCGTACTTCGCCCAGGAGCTGCTGGAATCGGCGGGCGCCGGTGGGTTGGGCCTGCCCGGCTCGCTGTCCGACGTGCTGCACGCCCGCTTGGAGCGGCTCGACCCCGCGGTCCAGGCCCTGGCCGGGATCGCGTCCGTGGCCGGCCGGCGGGTGTCCGGCGAGCTGTTGACCGCGGTCGCCCGGGCCCAACCGGACTTCCCCGACGACGCCGCCGTCGACCGGACGCTACGCGAGGCGATCGCCCACCATGTGCTGGCCATCGAGGACGGGCGCTGGATCGTCTTCCGGCACGCGCTGCTGGCCGAGGTCGTCTACGGGGACCTGTTGCCCGGCGAGCTGAGCCGGTTGCACCGGGCCTATCAGCGGCAGATCGCCGCGGACCCGTCCCGGGGCTCGCCGGCCGAACTGGCGTTCCACGCGCACCGTGCGCACGACCTGCCGGCCGCGCTGACCGCCGGGGCCACCGCCGCCCGGGAGGCCGCCGACGTGCTCGCGCCGGCCGAGGCGCTGCGGCACCTGGAGACCGTCATCGCGCTGTGGGACGCCGTGCCGGACGCGGCCGACCGGATCGGGCAGGACCTCATCGACGTGCAGATGACGGCCGCGCTCGCCGCCAGCCGGGCCGGACAGCCGGCGCGGGCCGCGGCCCTGGCGGTCGCCGCGCTCGACGGCAGCGATCCCGTCCGCGCCGCCCGGCTCACTCCGGCCGCCGCGTATTACCTGATCGACGACCAGCGCGAACGCGACGCCCTGCAGCGGTCCGAACGGGCCCTGGCCGTGCTGGACGAGCAGGGCCCGTCGGCCGATCGGGCCCGGCTGCTCGCCGCGTTCGCCCGGTCGGCCCTGAACTGCGACCGCGACGAACAGGCCGCCGGGCTGGCCGAACGGGCGGCCGCCGAGGCGCGGGAATTCGGCGTGCCGGAGGCCGAGTCCGACGCGCTGACCACGCTCGGTGTGCTGGCCGTCGCCGAGGCCGATCTGGCCGGTGACCTGTTCGCCCGGTCGTTGGAGCTGTCCCGGGCGGCCGGCGATCTGACCGCCGAGCTCCGGGCGACCCACAACCTGACGGCCAACCGCTATTACGCCGGCGATCTCGTGCGGGCCGCCCGGATCTGCGCGGCGGGCATCGAGCGGGCGCGGGCGGTCGGCGTGCTGTGGATGGGCTACGGGGTGGGCCTGCTGATCTTCCGGGATCTCATCCGGTTCGTCTCCGGCGACCTCACCCCGCCGCCGGCGACCCGGGACTGGGTGCCGGACGCCGCCGGAACGGCCCTGTCGACGGTGGACCTGTACGCCGCGGTGGCGCGCGGCGACGCCGACGCCGTCGATCACGGCCGGGTGGACGAGGTCGACTGGCAGCGCGACCCGATGCTGGCCATGGTCTCCGGCGGGTGCACGGTCGATGCGCTGACCTGGGCCGGCGATCACCGCGGGGCCATCGATCTGACGGTGCGGCTCACCGAGTTCATGAGCCGGGCCTGGAACGACTACTTCCTCGGCGGCATCTGGCTGTCGGCGCTGGGTCTGGCGGCGGCGGCCGACCGGGCCGGCGCCCTCCGGTCGGCCGGTGGCGCCGGCACCGACGTGACGGCCGAGCTCGACGTCGGCCGGACCTTTCTCGATCGGATGGAGCGGACCGCCGACCGCGGGCGGCCGCGCGGCGGCCGGCTGGGTCCGGAAGGCCGCGCCTGGGTCGCCCGCGGCCGCGCCGAGTTCGGCCGGCTGACCGGCGACAACGACCCGGACCGGTGGCGGTCCGCGGTCGACGAGTTCGGCTACGGACACCGCTACGAGATCGCGCGGTCCCGGTGGCGACTGGCCGAGGCGCTGGCCGGCCGCGGCGACCGGGCCGGGGCCCGCACCGAGGCGGCCGCCGCCCTGACCGAGGCCCGGGCGATGGGGGCGCGGCCGCTCGCCGCGGCGGTGCAGGAACTGAGCCGGCGGGCCCGGCTCGAGCTGCCCGGTGCCGCGCCGGTCGCCGGGACCGTGCTCACCGCGCGCGAGAGCGAGGTGCTCCGCCTGGTCGCCACCGGCCTGACGAACCGGCAGATCGGCGAGCGACTGTTCATCAGCGGCAAGACGGTCAGCGTGCACATCTCCAAC
>NZ_JBMDXT010000324.1:0-24932 GCF_048594475.1 Nakamurella sp.
GGCTGCGGTCGGCCCGGGCCGGCCGCGCCGGCGCCCGCCCAGGAGAACGAACAGCCCGCCGATCACCAGCAGCGCACCTCCCCAGATCAGCCACGGTGCGGCGGCGAAGCCGGTATTGGGCAGCGGCGTCGGCGGGTACGGACCGGGCCCCGGGGCGGGCTGATTCGGCGTCTGGGTCGGGGTCGGGGTCGTCGAGCAGGTGACGACATTGACCACCCGAACTGCCGTCAACGGCTGGTCGAGGCTGACCGCGCCGGTCCCGGTGCTCGATCCGGTGCACCCGCCGGGCAGCGTGAGGTTCTCCCCCACGACGACGGCCGCGCCGGGCTGGTAACCGAGGTAGACCGTGCCCCAGGTCCGTTCCACGGCGTCGAGGGTCAGCGACGCCGCGAAGCCCGACGGTTGGTTCCCGTTGGCGTAGGCGACGCCGTCGATCGTCCACTGCTTGACGGCGACCAACCCGACCGGGATCGGGGTGCAGGCATCGTCGGACGACTCGGTGCCCTGGAAGGTGATCGTCGCGGTGTTGAGGAAGCCGGATCCACCACCCGAACCGCTCGCCGCACAGCTCAGGTGTGATCCGCCGAGGGTGAGCGGCACGCGCGCCACGACGGCGACGTCGAAGGTGTGCGCCGCACCACCGGGCAGCGCGACGTCGGCCGCGATCGTCGTCCGGTCCGAGCCGTTCCACGCCGGGTCGAACAGGGTGACCCCGGCCGGGGCGGCGGTCACCGTCCCGGACTCGACCGTGACGTCGGCCGGGAACGCGATCGCGTCGGTCAACGTGTAGAACACCGTGGCCGCGGCGTTGGGGTTGGTCACGGTGATCCGGTACGGCACCGTCCAGTTCCCGGACGCGGTGTCGAAGGCCGGTGGCCCGTTCGGTTCCTTGACGATGGTCAATGCATCCGGCGTGGTGTGCACCGTCGAGCAGGCCGGGTCGTCCGGGTCCGGCTCGGCGCACGTGGTCGGGGGCACGTCGCCGGCGCCGGTCACCAGGTTGCGCAGGGTCACCCCGCCGGCCCCGGGGTTCACGGTGGCCTGGTAGCTCAGCGTCAGGGTGTCGCCATCCTCGCCCTGGGCCGGCAGCGTGCCGACCGTCCAGGTCAGGGTGGTGCCGTCCACCATGGCCGCCGTGCCGTCCGGCGCGGTGATCGGTCCGATGGTGGCGAAGGGCAGGACCTGGGACAGGTCGTCGGTCACGATCACGTCATGCACGGGCACGGCGCCGGTCGAGGACACCGTCAGGGTGTAGGTGATCGGGTCGCCGGGAGCCACGGTGCTGCCGGACGCGGGAGTGCTGGACTTGGTGACCGTCCAGCTCCCGAATTCCCGGACGACCGGATTGTCGATGGTCAGGCCGACCGTCGGCTCCTGCTCGTCCTCCTGCGGTGGCGGGATGGTCACCGTCACCGACCGGGCCGGGACCCCCAGGCAGGGCGTGACGATGGCGCCGGGCACGCAGGGCTCGGTGACCGGGCCGGCGGTCGGGATCGGCCCCACCACCGCGTAGGCCGGCGTCCCCCAGCTCCAGGCGCCGTCCTGCAGCGGCGGCATCGTGTCCAGCGGTTCGGTCAGCGTGCACACACTGCCGATGGGGATGTCCACGTCGATGTCCCGACCGGCTCCCACCGTCACCGTCTGACCTGCGGTGAGCGAAATACTGCCGGTGATGGCCGGCCCGCTGCCCGGAGCGCAGGAGTACGTCATCGGGAAGGGTCGGGGGTCGGTGATCCCGCCGGTGGCCCCGCTGACCGACTTGGTGATGAAAAAGCTGCCGAAGATCCGGTCGGTCGGGTTCGCGACGGTGATCTGCTGGTTGGCCTCGGTGGGCGGGGTGACGGTGACCGCGTCGCCCAGACCGGGGGTCAGCCAGACGAAGGACGGGTCGCCGGCGACCGGCTGTCCGCCGGCGCCCGGCGGCACCTCGGAGGTCACCGCACACACCGAGCCGACCAGGATGCCGGCCTGCACCCACGAGGTGGCCACGCTCGCCGTCCAGGGCCCGGTGACCGGGGCGTCGTCGCCGTAGCGGCAGGACCAGGTACCGGAGAACACCCGGTCGGCGGGCACCAGACCGTTGTCGGCCACCGGCCCGGTGATCGACTTGCGCACGTCGAATCCCGAGTAGACCCGAACCACCGTGTTGGTCACCCCGAGGGTGGCCGTCTGCCCGGCGGCGAGGGTGACCGAGGCCGGGTCGTAGGTCCGGTCGGACCAGGCGAAGGACTGGTCGACCAAGGAAGCCGGGCTGGGGGTGTCCTCGATGATCGAGCAGGTCGCCGTGGCCGGCACCCGGGCGTCGGCCGGGGTGAACACCGAGGTGGACAGCGACGAACTCGGGTCGACCGTCCACCGGTCGGTCCACGTCTGCCCGCCGAGGCTGCAGGTCCAGACGCCGGTGTAGGTGGTGCCCGGCCGGATGCCGGCGCTCGCGCCGGCCACCGTCTTGGTCACGGTGAGGCCGCCGTACAACCGCTGGATGGTGTTGGTCACCGAAACGGTGGCGGTACCGCCGGGGACCACGGTCACCGGATCCCCGATCACCGGAGCGGTCCAGGCGAACGACCCGTCGGGCAGCCCCGTGGTGCCCAGATCGTTCTCGGTGACGGTGCAGACCGAATTGAGGTAGACCGGCGGCCCGGTGAAGGTGCCGCCGTTGGTCAGCGTCCACTCCCCGGTCACCGGCGCGTCCGTGCCGTAGGCGCAGGAATACGTGCCGGAGAACTCGGTGCCGGCGGCAAGCGCGCCGAACGGGTCGAGCACGGTCTTGGTGATCCGGAACGTGCTCGACACCCGGACCACCGGGTTCTTGACGTCGAACTGCTGGGTCGCCCCGACCTCGGGCAGCACGAACGTGCCGCCGACCTCGGGCGTCAGCTCGGGGCGGCCGGTGATGACCGGGCTGCCCCACGCGTAGGAGGTGTCCTTGAGCAGGCTCTGGCTCGGGGTGTCCTCGAAACCCGAACAGGTCCAGCCGACCGAGACCGGTGCGATCGTCACCGAGCCGCCGTTGGCGATGTCGCCGTCGGCGTAGCGGGTCGGGATGCCGGTGCCGGGCACCGAGCACTGACCGTGCAGGGTGAAGTCCGCTTCGGTGCCGATGTAGCCCTCGACGGCGCCGGTGACCTCCTTGTTGACGACGACCTGGCCGGTGTCCCGGGCCAGCGTGTTGGCGACGGTGATCGTGTTGGGGCCTGCCTGAGTCACCGTCGTCGGGGTGACCACCGCCGGTGTGACCCACCGGTAGGCCGGGTCGTCCGACGGCGCCGTGAGGGTGCCCTCGGTGGCCGTGCAGACGGAGGTCACGGGCACGTCGTCGGCCAGGTCGAGCCCGTTCGGGCCGGCCGGGACGTTCACGGTGCCGCCGGCCACCTCGGTGCCGCGGTAGGTGCAGGACCAGGTCACCGGGTAGGTCCGGCTCGGGTCGACGACGCCCTGGCCGCCGGTCACCGACTTGACCAGGCCGACCGGTGCGGTGACCCGGACGATCGGGTTCTGCACGGTGACCGCGACCTGTTGCCCCGGTTCTGCGATCGTGACGGTGGGACCGTCCGGCAGGTAGTTCGCCGCGCCCCAGGCATACGAGGCGTCGACCAGGGTCTCGGACGGGTCCGGCGGGGTTTCGGTGATCGCGCAGGTGGATCCGACCGGGATGCTGTCGATCGTGTCCGCTTCGCCGTCGGCGAGCGTGGCCACGAACAGCTCACCGGGCCCGCAGTTCACGCTGATCCGGAACGTCGCACCGTCGACCAGGCCGGCGGTGTCGCCGGTGACCTGCTTGGACAACTCGATCGACCCGAACCGCGGTGTGATCGGGTTGGTGGCGGTGACCTGGATCGGCGTCGAACCGACCGTGAACGTGGCGCTGGTCGGGTTGCCGGAGGCCGCCCGGTCGATGGTGAAGACCACGTCGTCCCAGCCGTAGGCCGTGGACGCCGGGGCCGGCTTGCCGGTCTCGGTGATCGTGCATTCGGTGCCCACCGGGATGGTCGCGGTCGGCTGCCAGCCCTGGCCGTCGGCGAGCTGGACGGGACCGCTGAACGCCTCGCCGCAGTTCACGTCAAAGGTGAATTCGCTGCCGGGCAGGTACCCGAGTTGCTTGCCCGCCCCGACCACGGTCTTGATCAGCTGGAAGGTGCCGGTCAACTGGCTGGTGCGGTTGACGACGACCACCGTTGCCGGGTCGGTCGCCGAGGTGATCAGCACGGAGCTGCCCGGCCGGTAGGTCGGCGGCAACCACACCCAGGAGGGGTCGGCCGGAACCGGCGGGTCGTCCAGCGTCGCCGGGTCCTCGATGACGGTGCAACGGGACTCCAGCGGGATGTCCGGGATCACCGTGGACTCGCCGGCGGCCAGGTCGACCGAGCCGTTCGCGCCGGCGACGCCGGTGTGCGTGCACGAATACCCGATGGTGTAGGTCCGGGATCCGTCGACCCGGTCGCTCGGGTCGTCCAGTTCCTTGGTGATCTCCAGGTCGCCCAGCACCCGGGTCACCGGGTTGGTCACGGTCGCCCCGACGGTCTGGCCGCGGACGACCGTCACCGGCCCGGGGAGGACCGGCGTCCCCCACGCGTAGGAGGAGTCGACCAGGCCGCCGCTGGGCGTGGCTTCGGCGAACGAGCATTGCGTGCCGACCGGCAGGTCGGGGGTCACGCCGGTCCCGTTGACCCCGACGGTGACCGTGTCCGAATAGCCGTTGGAGCAGGTGACGGTGATGGCGAAGCTCGCCGCCGTGGTGACGCCGTCGGTCTCGCCGGTGATTGCCTTGGTCACCGACACCTTGCCGAACACCGGGATGGTCGAGTTGGTGACGGTCAACGTGGCCGACCCGTCGGCCGGGATGGTGGCCTGGTTGGTCGCCGTGGCGCCGTCCGACCAGGTCGGCGCGTCCCACACGTAGGCCGGGTCGAGCAGGCTCTGGCTCGGCGGCACCTCGGCGACCGAGCAGGTGTTGCCGGCCGGCACCGTCACGCTCCTGCTGCCGTCCTTGGCCAGGGTGACCGACCCCGAGACGACGCCGCAGTTGTAGCCGACCGTGAAGTCCTCGGCCGTGCCGGTGTAGCCGCCGCCGACCACCCGCTTGGTCAGGATCAGCTCGCCGGTGGCGCGGACATAGGTGTTGGTGATGGTCAGGCCGGCGGTCGTGTTGTCGCCGATGGTCACGGCGGTCGGGTCGACGGTGTCGCCGGACCAGGCGTAGCTCGGGTCGCCGAAGTCGCCGTCCTGCGCGGTCAAGGTCTCGGTGAAGGTGCAGACCGATCCGGTCGGGATCGGGGAGGCCGGCGAGACCGCCTGCGCGGTGGTGAGATTCAGGGTGCCGGACGAGGTCGGCCCGTTGACCAGGGTGCAGGTGTAGGCGACCGGGAAGATCCGGTCGACCCCGCCGGTGTACCCGCCCGGTCCGGTGATGGTCTTGGTCACGGCGAAGGTGCCGAACTTCTGCACGACGGGGTTCGTGATGGTCACCGTGGCCGTGCCCTGGTCGGGGATCGTCACCGGCTGGGTGGTGAACGTCGGGGCGCCCCACGCGAAGGATGCGTTGAGCAACCCGCCGGCCGGGGCGCTCTCGGTGACCGTGCAGCTGCGGCCGGCCGGGATGCCGGAGATCGTCACCGGAGCGGCGGTGGTCAGCGTGCTGAACGTGCCGGTGGCGCCCGTCCCACAGTTGTAGGTGCCGGAGAACGTCTTGCCCGACCCGCCGGTGTAGCCCCCATTGGGGTCGGTCACGATCTTGCCGATCTGCAGGCTGCCGGTCGCCTGCCGGTTGACCGCCGTGCAGGTCACCGCGGATCCGGCGGGCAGATCGGGCAGGGTGACGACTCCGTCGGCCACGGGGTACGTGGTGCCCCCGGCCGTGCAGGTCCAGGTGCCAACCTGCACGAACCCGGTAGCGGCGTCGGCCGTGCCGGTCTCGGCCAGCCGGTAGCTGCCGGCCACGATCCGCTGACCGGTGACCGCCGCACTCCCCGACGGTCCGGAGATCGTGGTGCCGGTGGTCGGCGCTGCCGCGCCGGTCGCGGTCAGCGTCCACAGCGTCGGGCTGACCACGTTGCCCTGCACCTGCTTGAGCAGGGTCAGCGTGGTCCGCGGGGTGTAGCTGTTGGTGTAGGTGCAGATGATGACCGGGTCGGAAGCGTAGAGCGGGGCCGGCACCGGATCGAGCGACACCCGACGCTGGGCCAGGTTGGTGGTGCCGTCCATGGTCACCAGCTGGCCCTGCGCGTCGTACTGCTGGCAGGTCAGGCCGGTCAGCGACCAGCGGTCGTCGGCCGAGTCGGCCTCGGTGACGGTGACGGTGTCGCCGGACAGCAGCGCGCGCTCGACGGAACCGCCGCTGCTCACGGCGAAGCTGCTGTTGGCCCAGGCCGACCCGGTCAGCGTCGAGGTGCTGGTGTATCGGAAGGTCGGGGTGCCGGGTGGCGAGCCGACCACGTTCTTCACGATCCGCAAGGACCGGACCTGCTGCAGCTCCGCATACAGGCAGGCACTGGTCTGCGCGCCCTCCACGGTGGAGAACTCGTTGACCGGAGTACCGCCCGGGGCCGCGGGACAGGAGGTCGCGGTGCTGTTCGGCACGAAGCCGAGGATGACCAGCTGGTAGGTCAGGCCGCCCTGGGACAAGGTCACGTCGGAGATCTGGTTGTCGAACGTGGTGATGTCGTTGCAGCAGTTGCCGGCGCCGGTGTTCGGCGTCTCGTACATCGTCCAGTTGAAGGTGAGCGTGTTGCTCCCGGTGAAGCCGCCCAGGGTGGTCTTCAGCCGGCCTTTGAAGTACTGATCGTTGGCGGTGATCGGGTTGTTGTAGTGCGTCATCCCGCCGATGAGGAACGGCGCTCCGTCCGGGGCCGAGGTGACCGTCGACGGGCGGAACCCGAGAGCGCTCTGCGTGATGGTGCTCAGCTGATCCGGGCAGCTGCGGCCTGAATATCCGTGCGCGGTGACCGCGGAGTTCGGCAGCCCGGCGGCGGTGTTGGTCACCCACGCCGACGAGGTCGCCGACGACCCGGTGCCCGACGACGGCGCGTACCGGATGCAGTTGCCGCCGGTGCCGTTGTTGACCCCCTGCTGATCGGCCATCTGCGCCGAGACGGTGCCGATCGACACCGTCGCGGCCACGGCCGGAGGCACCGGCGCGACGGTCGCCGTGATCACCTGCACTCCGGCGACCAGGGCCAGCACAATTCCGACAACGGCGAGCCGGGACCCGAACCTCGGCCGGCGCGGGCCTGACGAGCGGTGCAGCGATCCGGACACGACGACCCCCAAGAGCGACCGACGGCTCCGGGACGACGTGACCGACCTCACCGGCAGCACACGAATGGGTGAGAAGCGTAAGGATCTGACGGCCATTCCGCTCGATCGGGCGATCGTCGATCACAGATGGTCGGGAGATTTGCCCGTTTCGGCACTTTTGCCGCATACCATCACCCCTTTGGTGCGGAGCTCGGCTCGATGGTGGACAGCGGCGGATGGGTCGTCCAGCGGCCCCGGCGCGAGCGTGATCCCCGGCGCGTCGACGCCCGCCGCTCGCCGACCGTCTGGCCGACCACCGGGGCCGTCGTCGCGGTCGTCAGCAGCAGGCCGACCTCGGCCGGATCATGTCCAGGCGCACGAGGTGAAAGGACCCCGGGGCCGTGTCATGATCGGCTCGGCTGTCCGCGGGACCGGATCGGTACGGTCCGTGCCCCGCGCGGCGACGGGGGGACGCACATGGCCGGACGGGTCCGGCGGCTGGGCCGGCTGATCGTCGGCGCCGTTGCGCTGGCCGCGGCGCTGCCCGTCGTGGCCGCCCCCTCCGCGGCCGCCGCCCCGGGGCCGGTCTACGCCTCGTTCGCCGATCTGACCGGGACGGCCGGGGCCTATCAGGGCGCAATGACGCTGGCCCCCGGTTTCCCGACGGCGACGATCACCTCCACCTCCCGGTCCGGTGGGGTCGGGCCGCAGACCGGAACCAGCACCTGGCTGCCGGCCGGCAGCCCGCCGGGGGCCGAGTTCGGCTCGAGCCAGGGTCAGGCCTATCTGAACCTGCGGCCGGCGTCCGACGACGCCGCGGGCGCCTCGGTCACCACCTACACGTTCGCCACCCCCACGCCCGGTTCGGGTTGGGGGTTCGTGCTGGGCGACATCGACGCCGATCAGGTCACGGTCACCGCCACCGATCCGGACGGCCACCCCGTCCCGGCCACCGACCTGGGCTTCGCCGGGGTGTTCAACTACTGCGACGCCACGCCCCGGTCGAGCACCTGCTCCGGCCTGGCGGCGCCGTACGACGTGCCCACCTGGGACCCGGCGACGGCCACCCTGACCGGGAACGCCGACGCGACGGACACCGTCGGGGCCGCCGGATGGTTCCGGCCCACGGCCCCGCTCGAGACCCTCACCCTCACGTTCCGCGGGCGCAGCGGATTTCCGGTGTTCCAGACCTGGTTCGCGACGCAGACCCGGGCGGTGTCCGGCACCGTCACCACCGGCGGTGCCGGTGCGGGCGGGGTCACGGTGGAGATCGTCGATGCCGGGGGCACCGTCGTCGCAACGGTGACCACCGCGGGCGACGGTACCTATCAGCAGGACGGGTTGGGGCCCGGCGAGTACACCGTGCGCGCGGCCACCCCCGACGGATCCCTGCCCGCCGGACCGACCGAACGGCCCGCCGATCTGACGACCGCGGACGCGTCCGCCGTCGATTTCGCCTTCGTCGCCCCGGCCGACCTGGCCGTCACCAAGTCGGTCGACACCTCCCCCGTCGTGGCCGGCGCACCCGTCGACTACACGGTGACCGTGACCAACAAGGGTCCGGCCGCCGCGACCGGGGTGACGGTCACCGACGCGGTGCCGGGCCCGCTGACCGGGGTGTCCGGCCAGGTCACCGGCGGCGCGGCGTGCACGCCGGACGGCGCCCTCCTGCAGTGCCCGATCGGCTCCCTCGCGGTCGGCGCCACCGTCACCGTGCGGGTGACCGGCACGGTGCCGGCGGATGCCGCGCCGGGGTCGGTGCTGCTGAACCGGGCGTCGGTCGCCGGTGACCAACCCGATGCCCGACCGGCCGACAACCGGGCGGCCGCGGCCGTCCGGGTGACCGCGTCGGCGGACCTGGACCTGGTCAAGACCGTGACGCCGGACGAGCCGGTCGCCGGCGGCCCGGTGGAGTACCGGCTGACCGTCACCAACAAGGGGCCGTCCACGGCGACCGGCGTGACCATCTCCGACCCGCTCGATCCCGCGCTGACCATCGGCGAGGTGACCACGACCGCCGGCACCTGCAGCCGGTCCGGCGGCATCCTGACCTGCGTCGTGCCCACTCTGGAGCCGAACGCGACGGTGACCGTCTCCGTGCCGGCCACGCTGCCCCCCGACGCCGACCCGGCGCTGCAGAACATCGCGTCCGTCACGGCCGCCACCGCCGACCCGGATCCGGCGGACAACACCGGGGTCGCGGTGGTCGAACCGGACCGGCAGGCCGACCTGGCCCTGGTGAAGACGGCCAGCCCGGCCACCGCGAGCCCCGGGCAGACGGTCACCTACGTGCTCGCCGTGTCCAACGCGGGCCCGTCCGACGCCCCCGGGGTGCTGCTGACCGACCCGATCCCGGCCGGGCTGACCGGCCTGACGGTGACCGACGCCGGCGGGGCCGACTGCACCGTCGACGACCGCGTGAGCTGCGTCTGGGCGTCGGTGCCGGCGTCGTCGACCGGGGCGTCGACCGGGGAATCGACCCGGACGGTCACCCTGTCGGCGGTGGTCGCCCCGGACGCGCCGGACGGCCCGCTGACGAACACCGCCGCGGTCGCCGCCCCGGTCGACGACCCCGACCCGTCCAACACCGCGGCGGGCGCGACGGTGGCGATCACCGCGACGGCCGACCTGTCGCTGAGCAAGACCGCCGGCCCGGATCCGGTCGCGCCCGGAGCGACGGTGAGCTTCCGCCTGGTCGTCGGCAACGCCGGGCCGCAGCCGTCCGCGCTGGCGGAGGTGCGCGACCCGATCCCGGCCGGGCTGACCGGCGTCGCCGTGGACGACCCGGACTGCCGTGTCGACACCGAGGAGGTCACCTGCCTGCTCCGCGACCTGGGCGCCGGGCAGGAGCGCACGGTGACGGTCACCGGGACCGTGGCCGCCGGGTTCACCGGGGCGACGCTGACCAACACCGCGACGGTGACCTCCCTGCTGACGGTCGATCCCGATCCGGCCGGCAACACCGCGTCGGCCACCGTTGCCGTCCGGCCACCGCCGGCCGGGTCGAATCTGGTGGTGACCAAGACGGCCACGACGCCGACGGTCGACCAGGGTGGGGTGGCCGGGTTCGTGGTGACGGTGACCAACGCCGGCGCGACCGAGCAGCGCGACGTGGTCGTCGCCGAGCAACCGGACGACGGGCTGGTGATCACCTCGGCGACCCCGTCCGCCGGCACCTGGGACGGCGAGTCCGCCACCTGGACGATTCCCTCGCTCGCCGCCGGGGCCGGCGCCGTCCTCACCGTGTCGGCGACGGCCGCCGGGACCGGCGTGCTGACCAACACGGCGGCCCTGACCGCGTCCGGCGGGCCCGACCCCGATCCGGGCGACGACACCGCGAGCGCGAGCGTGCAGGTCGTCCCGGTCGCCGACCTGACGTTGACCAAGTCGGTGACCCCCACCGCGCCCGCCCCCGGGGACCCGGTCACCTACACCCTGACCGCCACCAACACCGGGCCGGCGACCGCGACCGGGGTGCGGGTGGTCGACACCCTGCCGGCCGGTGTCGCCGGGCCGTCGGAATCCGGCAGCGTCGCGTGCACGATCAGCGGCCAGACCGTCGACTGCACCCTCGGCGACGTGCCGGTCGGCGGGACCGCCACCATCACCATCGGGGCCGTCGTGCTGGCCGGCACCACCGGCACCGTGGTCAACACCGCCTCGATCTCCGCCACGACCGCGGACCCCGATCCGACGAACAACACCGCCAGCGCCTCGTTCACCGTGACCTCGTCGGCCGTGGCGCCGTGGACGCCGCCGACCTGGACGCCCGGCCCCACGCCGCCGCCCGTCAGCTACCCGACCGGCTCTGGGACGGGCGGCCTGGCCGCGACCGGTGCGCCGATCACCGGGCAGCTGGCCTGGGCCGGCCTGCTGCGGGCCGGGGGGGTGCGGCTCAGGCGGCTCGGGCGGCCGCGACCGGTGGGCCCGGACCGGCTGACGCGGGGGCCCGGCCCGGTCAGCCGGGCGCGGCGGCCCGGACGTGCACGACGTCGCCCCCGGTGAACGACTGCCGCCGGCCGGCGGCGTCCGCGACGACCAGCGCACCGCCGGCGTCGACGTCCACCGCCTCGCCGACGACCCACCGCTCGGTCGGCAGCAGGACCCGGATCTGCGCGCCGACCGTCGCGCAGGCCAGCAGGTAGGCGGGCCGGATCCCGGCCACGTCCACGTCGCCGGCGGCGGCCGCCCAGCGGTCGCACCAGGTGCCGAGCTCGTCCAGGATCGCCGCCAGCAACGCGGCGCGGTCGAGCCGGCCGCCGGCCAGCGCGACGGACGTGGCGTCCTCCCGCGGCAGCTCGGCCCGGGTCAGCGAGATGTTGATGCCCGAGCCGACGATCAACCGGCCGCCGGCCACCTCGCCGAGAATGCCCGCGCACTTCGCGCCGTCGATGAGCACGTCGTTGGGCCACTTGAGGCTCGCCGGCACCCCGGCCGCCGCGCGCAGCCCGGCCACGACGGCCAGGCCCAGGACCGCGCCGACCCACCCGCGGCGCTCCGCCGGCACGGCCGGCAGGTCGAGCGCGACCGAGAACATCAAACCGGCGCCCGCCGGGCAGTGCCACTGCCGTCCGGCCCGACCGCGGCCGGCGACCTGCTCCTCGGTGACGAGCACCTGCCCGGGACGCAGCCGTCCGGCCTCGGCCCGGGCGGCGAGATCGGCGTTGGTCGAACCGGTCTGCGGCGTCCAGTCGATCGGCCAGCGGTCGGGGTCGGCCAGCCGGGCCCGCACGTCCTGCGGGTCGATGGGGCGGCGGGCGTCGGCGGCGCGGGAATCGGGCACCCGGTCACCGTAGCCAGGTGCCCACCCCGGTCGCGGCCACGCCCACCGCGCGGACCGCGCTGGGCGATCCGGCTCCGCCGTCGCCGGATCAGCTCGGCCGGCTAGGTTGGCCGAGCCTGCGAGGCCACCATCGAGCACGGGAGGGGTGGCCTGGGTGAATGCGGCGACGGAGGAGCCGGATTCTTCAGGACACCCCTAGGGCAGGGTCACGTGCCCGCCGCGCATCTTCCAGAGGAAGTACTTCTCGAATCCCAGCTTCATCGTGTGGTTCTGCGGGCCGGGGATGAGCACGCCGTGCTTGCGCGGCGGCAGCATCCGGTCGGCCAGGATGAGCACCCCGTTGTTGCCGGCGTCCATCACGCAGACGGCCGGGATCTCGCCGAACTCCTTGTGCAGGCCGGGCTGCTCGCCGCGGATCTGCGCGGCAATATTCATCCCGGCGACGTGGGCCTGCTGCTCGGTCGGGAAGCCGGTCTTGGGGATGCCCACCGGGGTCGGCGTCTGCCACGGGACCGCGACCGCCGCGGCGATGCCGACCGCGTACACCTCGTCGTGGGTGTGCGTCTGGTAGGTGTCGCGGACCTTGACATAGCCCTTGTCGTCGGCGATCTCGGTGGCCTTGGCGATGACCTCCTGCCCGACGAAGGGCGGCACGACCATGGCGAAGGAGAAGTCGACGGCCCGGCCGTCGGCCAGCACCACCCGGCCGTCGTCCACGTGGTCCATGGCGACGCCGATCACCGGCTCGATGCCCTCCTTCCGCAGGAACATGCCCAGCAGGGACTCGCCGTGCGGCAGGCCGCCGATGCCGAAGTGGCCCAGGAACGGTTCGGAGGTGATGTAGGTCAGCTTGACCTTGTCCTTCAGGCCGGCCTTGCGCAGCTGGTAGCTGGTGTTGAACAGGAACTCGTAGGCGGCCCCGAAGCAGCCGGCACCTTGGGTAGCGCCGACGACGACGTCACCGGGATCGCGCAGCAGCCGCCGCCAGGCCTCGCCGGCGTGCACGGCGTCCTCCAGCGTGGTGATGGTGGAGGCGTTCCCGTCCGGACCCAGGCCCGGCACGGCCTGAAAGTTGTTGCGGTACCCGGTGGCGATCACCAGGTAGTCGTAGTCCTCCGGTCCCGCGGTGGTGCTCACCCGGCGGGCGGCCAGGTCGAGTTCCGTCGCTTCGCCGTGCACGAACCGCACGTCGTGCTCGGCGAACGTGGGGGCCAGCGGGAACGTGATGTCCTGCGGGCGCCGTTTGCCGAACGGCACCCAGATCAGGGACGGGTTGAACAGGAAGTGGTCGGCGGCCGACACCACCGTGACGTCGACATCGCCGTGCAGCTCGTGCTTGACGGTCAGCGCGGCGGTCAGCCCGCCGAAGTTTCCGCCGAGCACCAGAACCTTCTTGCGGGTCATGGCTCCTCCTCGCGTGACACTGGTATTCCGACAACCAGATGGGCCACGCCTGGTCCCCAGGCTGCGCGCGCCCGGGGCGGCCGACCAGGGTCGTTGGACTCGATCCCGGAGGTGAAACTGAGACTCACGCCACGTGAACTCCGTCTCACGGTGGTCCGGCGAGCGAGGACGGCTGGGTACCCTCACGCCCGTGAGTCGGACCACTGATGCCCCCGATGTCGCCCCTGACGTCCCCGCCCCCCGGGCCGGGACCGGCGACCGCCCCCCGCCCGGCCCCGCCGGGGCTCCGACCGGTCCGCCGCACACCACCGCGGGCAAGCTGGCCGACCTGGACCGGCGGTTGGACGAGCACATCCACGCCGGCTCCGAGGCGGCCGTGCAGCGGCAGCACGCCAAGGGCAAGCTGACCGCCCGCGAGCGGATCGACCTGCTCCTGGACCCGGGCTCGTTCGTCGAGTTCGACTCGGTCGCCCGGCACCGCTCGACCAACTTCGGCCTGGAGCGCAACCGGCCGTACGGCGACGGCGTGGTCACCGGCTACGGCACGGTCGACGGCCGCGAGATCTGCGTGTTCTCCCAGGACGTCGCCGTGTTCGGCGGTTCGCTCGGCGAGGTGTACGGCGAGAAGATCGTCAAGATCCTCGATTTCGCGCTCAACACCGGCCGGCCGGTGGTCGGCATCAACGAGGGCGGCGGGGCCCGCATCCAGGAGGGCGTGGTCTCGCTCGGGCTGTACGCCGAGATCTTCAAGCGCAACGTGCACCTGTCCGGCGTCATCCCGCAGATCTCGCTGATCATGGGGGCCAACGCCGGCGGCCACGTCTACTCTCCCGCCCTGACCGACTTCATCGTGATGGTCGACAAGACCTCGCAGATGTTCATCACCGGGCCGGACGTCGTCCGCTCGGTGACCGGCGAGAAGGTGACCCTGGAGGAACTGGGCGGCGCCCGGACCCACAACACCCGCTCGGGCAACGCGCACTACCTGGCCAAGGACGAGGCCGAGGCGATCGAGTACGTCCGCGACCTGCTGTCCTACCTGCCGGCCAACAACCTCACCGGCCCGCCGGTGACGCCGGGCTACCAGGTCGATCCGGATGAGTTGACGCCGAACGACCTGGCCCTGGACACCCTCATCCCGGACTCGCCCAACCAGCCCTACGACATGGCCACCGCCGTCCGGGCCGTCCTGGATGACGGCGAGTTCCTGCCGGTGCACGAGCTGTACGCGCCGAACGTGCTCGTCGGCTTCGGGCGGGTCGAGGGCCGGCCCGTCGGCATCGTGGCCAACCAGCCGATGCACCTGGCCGGCACCCTGGACATCAACGCGTCGGAGAAGGCGGCCCGGTTCGTCCGCACCTGCGACGCGTTCAACGTCCCGGTGCTCACGTTCGTCGACGTGCCCGGCTTCCTGCCCGGCACCGACCAGGAGTGGAACGGCATCATCCGCCGCGGTGCCAAGCTGATCTACGCGTACGCCGAGGCCACCGTCCCGCTCATCACCGTCATCACCCGCAAGGCCTACGGCGGCGCCTACGACGTCATGGGGTCCAAGCACCTGGGCGCCGACGTGAACCTGGCCTGGCCGACCGCGCAGATCGCCGTCATGGGCGCGTCCGGCGCGGTGAACGTGCTGTACCGCAAGGAACTCGGGGCCCTGGCCGAGCAGCACGGACCCGACTCCGATGCGGTCGTGGCCGAGCGGCTGCGGCTGCAGACCGAGTACGAGGACACCCTGGCCAACCCGTTCGTGGCCGCCGAACGCGGCTACGTCGACCAGATCATCAAGCCTTCGGCGACCCGCGGCGCGATCACCCGGGCGCTGCGGGTGCTGGCCGACAAGCGCCGCACCCTGCCGCCCCGCAAGCACGGGAACATCCCCCTGTGACCCCCCTGCCCCCCGCTCACCCTCGGGGTGATCGTGCGGAAACCGGCGCTCCGCCGAGCCCCGACGCCCGCGTCCGCATGATCGACCTGCGAAGGCGGGACGAGCAGGACGCGGCCACCGTCATCGCGATCCTGACCGCCCTGGCCGCGGCCGGCGGCGAGCCGGAACCCGACCCGGCCGACCGGTCGGTCTGGGGCGATCCGGCGCATCGCCTGCGGCTGGCCCCCGCGTCGCCGGTCGCCTGGTGGGCCTCGGGACTGCCCCGATGACCGGCGGGCGGCCGACCGTGGTGCTGGCCTCGGCCTCCCCCGCGCGGCTCGGGGTGCTGCGGACGGCCGGCATCGACCCGGTCGTGCGGGTCTCCGACGTCGACGAGGACGCGATCCTGGCCCGGCTCGCGCTGGCTCCCGCGGAGGAGCGGGTGCAGGCGCTGGCCGACGCCAAGGCCGACGCGGTGACCGCGCAGCTCCTCGCGGAGGCCGGCCGCCCGCCGGTCGGCGGCGGGGACACCGTGGTGATCGGCTGCGACTCGATGCTGCTGATCGACGGTGAGTTGCAGGGCAAGCCGGCCGACGCGGCCCAGGCCCGCTTGCGCTGGCGGCAGATGGCCGGCCGGGACGGGCTGCTGCTGACCGGCCACGCGCTCCGGCTCGTCCGGGACGGTGGGGTGGTCGCCGCGGCGACCGACGCCGGGTCCACGGTGGTGCGGATGGGCCGCCCGACCGACGACGAGCTCGATGCCTACCTGGCCACCGGCGAACCGCTGCGGGTGGCCGGCGCCCTGACCATCGACGGGTTCGGCGGCTGGTTCGTCGAGGGCATCGACGGCGACGCCGGCACCGTCCTCGGCCTGTCGCTGCCGCTGACCCGCCGCCTGCTGGCCGACATCGGCGTCCGGGTCACCGACCTGTGGCGCGCCCCCTGACTCCCACCGACGTCTCCGGAACGACCAGGGCCCGCAATGACCAGGGCCCGGAACGACAAGTAAGGACATCGCTGTGCACTCCGTGCTGATCGCCAACCGTGGCGAGATCGCCGTCCGGGTCGCCCGCGCCTGCCGGGACGCCGGCCTGCGGTCGGTGGCCGTCTACGCCGACCCGGACCGCGACGCGCTGCACGTCCGGGTGGCCGACGAGGCGTACGCCCTGGGCGGGTCCACGCCCAAGGACTCCTACCTGGACATGGCCAAGCTGCTCGACGTCGCCGCCCGCTCCGGCGCCGACGCGGTCCACCCGGGTTACGGGTTCCTCTCCGAGAACGCCGACTTCGCCCAGGCCGTGCTCGATGCCGGGCTGACCTGGATCGGCCCGACCCCTCACGCGATCCGCGACCTGGGCGACAAGGTGACCGCCCGGCACATCGCGGCCAAGGTCGGCGCCCCGCAGGTTCCCGGCACCGAGGAACCGGTGAGCGGGGCCGACGAGGTCGTCGCGTTCGCGCAGGAGCACGGCCTGCCGGTGGCGATCAAGGCGGCGTTCGGCGGCGGCGGGCGGGGCCTCAAGGTCGCCCGCACGCTGGAGGAGATCCCGCACCTGTACGAGTCGGCGGTGCGCGAGGCGGTCACCGCGTTCGGCCGCGGCGAGTGCTTCGTCGAGCGGTACCTGGACCGGCCCCGGCACGTCGAGGCCCAGGTGCTGGCCGACACCCACGGCACCGTCATCGTCGTCGGCACCCGGGACTGCTCGCTGCAGCGGCGGTACCAGAAGCTGGTCGAGGAGGCCCCGGCCCCGTTCCTGACCGACGAGCAGCGGGCGGCGATCCACTCCGCGGCCCGGGCCATCTGCCTCGAGGCGGGCTACCACGGCGCCGGCACGGTCGAGTTCCTGGTCGCCCAGGACGGCACCGTCTCGTTCCTGGAGGTCAACACCCGCCTGCAGGTCGAGCACCCCGTCTCCGAGGAGACCAGCGGGATCGACCTCGTGCGCGAGCAGTTCCGCATCGCCGACGGCGAGAAGCTGCGCTGGAGCGACGATCTGCCGCCGCGCGGGCACTCGATCGAGTTCCGGCTCAACGGTGAGGATCCGGGCCGTGGCTTCCTGCCCGCCCCCGGCGTGGTGTCCCGGTTCGTGCCGCCGGCCGGCCCGGGCGTCCGGGTCGACTCGGGCGTGGAGTCCGGCTCGGAGATCGGCGGGGCGTTCGACTCGCTCCTGGCCAAGATCATCGTCACCGGCGCCGACCGCGACGAGGCCCTCCAGCGTTCGCGGCGGGCGCTGGCCGAGATGGTCGTCGAGGGCATGGCCACGGTGCTGCCGTTCCACCGCGCCGTCCTGGAGGAACCCGCGTTCACCGCCGCCGACGGCTCGTTCGACGTCCACACCCGCTGGATCGAGACCGAGTTCGACAACACGCTGCCCCCGTTCGACCTCGCGGCGGCCGCCGCTCCGGCTGGCTCACCCGCCGGCGGCGACCGGCAGACCATCGTGGCCGAGGTGAACGGGCGGCGGGTCGCGGTGACGCTGCCGGCCGAGTTCACCGCGCTCGCCTCGGCCGCGGGCCGCGGCGGGTCCCCGGCGCCCGCCCGCCGGGCGAGCACGCGCGGCGCCGCGGCGCACCACTCCCCCGAGGGTGGCGGCGACGCGGTCGTCGCCCCGATGCAGGGCACGGTGGTCAAGGTCGCGGTGGCCGTCGGCGACACCGTCGCCCCGGGCGATGTGGTCGCGGTGGTCGAGGCGATGAAGATGGAGAACCCCATCCCCGCGCATAAGGCCGGCGTCGTGAGCACGATCGGGGTCGAGGTGGGCGGCTCGGTGACCGCCGGGGCCACCGTCGCGGAGATCACGGACCCGCCTGCGGACAGCTGACCGCGCGGCGCGCCCCGGTTGGCTGATGGCGGGTTCCAGTATCTGTTGCAACGTCGGTTGCGACGGGCTGGAGTGGGGTGTTCAGGTGCCGGGACGGCGGTTGACGGTGGACGAGCGGATCGTGGTTGCCGACATGTTGTTGGCCGGTTGTACGGCGGCGGCGATCGGCCGTCGGTTGGGTCGGCATCGGTCGACGATCTGCCGGGAGATCAAGCGCAATGCCTTACCGGCGCCGCATGGTTATCGGCCGCATGCAGCTCACTCGAAGGCCTGCGCTCGTGCTCCTCGTCCCAAGCCGCGCAAGCTGGCCCCAGGGACGGCGTTGCGGGAGCGGGTACTTGCGGACCTGCGGACGGGGTGGTCGCCGCAGCAGATCGCGGGTCGGCTGGCTCGTGAGCACCCCGATGATCCAGGATCACGGGTGTCCCACGAGACGATCTACCACGCCTGGTACGTCGGCGGTCGAGGCAGCTTGCGTCTGCAATTGCAGGCCGAGGCCCGCATCGAACGGAACAAACGCAGGCCCCGCACCAGCCCGGAATCGTTGCGGGGCAAGATCGCTGATGCCGTACCGATCAGCGATCGGCCGGCCGAGGCCGACGACCGGAAGGTTCCCGGGCACTGGGAAGGTGACCTGGTGATCGGGGTCGGGAAGTCCTCGGCGATTGCCACGGTCGTGGAACGGGCCTCCCGGTTCACTTTGATCTGCGGGTTGCCCGGTGGTCGGCGCACCGCGGCGGCGGTCAACGCGTCGCTAGCCGCGAAGATCACCGCGCTGCCGGCCGACCTGTTCCGCAGTCTGACCTGGGACCGTGGCAAGGAGATGGCCCGGCACGCCGACTTCACCGTGGACACCGGCGTCAAGGTGTACTTCGCCGATCCGTACAGCCCATGGCAGCGCGGGACGAACGAGAACACCAACCGCCTCATCCGCCACTACTTCCCCCGCGGCGTCGCCGACTTCCGCACGATCAGCCAGGCCGAACTGGACCACGTCGCCGACCTGCTCAACGGCCGCCCCCGCAAGGTCCTGGACTACCGAACCCCAGCAGAAGCGTTGCACGAGTTGATCGTTGCAACCACCACTTGACATCCCGGATCATCTCCGCGCCGAACCGGACAGATCAGACCCGCCGGCCCGGGTGTCGTCCGCGGGGCCGGTCGGTCCGGCGGACGCCGGCCCGGAGGGTGCCCGCGGGGAGCGCCAACAGTCGGAGGGGTGAGCGCACCGTCATCCGGCCCGGACCCCTCGCAGCTTCGCATCGGCGACGCCGAACGCAATTCGGCCATGGACGCGCTGAGCGAGCACCTGGGCAAGGGCCGGATCGACCTGGACGAGTTCGGCACGCGCAGCGCCCAGGTCACCCAGGCCCGGACGGTGGCCGATCTGCGGGCCCTGTTCTCCGACCTGCCGCCGCCGCACCCGGCGCTGCCCGGGCCGCCGGTCGTCCGGCCAGCGGCGGCCCCGTCGCCGGCCATGCCGGCCGGCGGCCCCGCCCGTCCCGAGGACACCCGCACCCCCGCCCAACGCGGGGCCGCGGTCCTGCTCGCCGCGTCCGGCATCATCGCCCTGGTGCTGTTCTTCCTGGTCAAGACGTGGCTGGTGTTCCTCATCCCGGCCCTGATCGCGGTCGCCACCAGCGCGCTGTGGGGCAGCGACTGGCGCAACCGTTCCTGACGCCGGACGTCAGCCGGTCGCCCGGCGGACCAGGTCCAGCAGCGCGGCCGCGTAGGCGTCCGCCGGGTCCGCGGCCGGGTAGTCGGTCGGGCCGTCCGCCCCGGGCAGGACGACGCAGACCCGGTAGCCGGCACCGTCCCGCATCAGCGAGCGGAACGCCCCGCCGAGCAGGTCGCGCAGCTGATCCTCCCGGGGCAGCCAGAGCGCGTCGGCCGCGTCCGTCGAGTCCAGCGCCCACTCGGTGGTGCCGTTGAACGCCAGGACCGCGCCGGAGGTCCCCTCGTGAGCCTCGACCACCATGTCGGACAGGGTGAACACCTCCCCGTCGAAGGTGCCCTCGGTCAGCATGAACCGGTCGCCGATCTGCGGGCGCCAGCCCAGTCCGGCGGCCCGCAGGGCGGTGGCGAGGTCCACGGAGATCACCGCGCCATTGTCCCGCGCGGGCGAGGACCCGGCCGGCCGATCCGGCCCACGGCTGCGGGGAGCGCGGCGGCCGCGGGGCCGGGCGGGGCGGGGGTGCCGTGCGCTCCCCCGGGATGGTCAGTTCGGGTAGAACGGCGCGGACCCGTTGAGGAACGGCTGGCCCTCCACCGGCGACTGCCAGGTGCCGTCGGCCTGACCGCCGACCAGCTGCCAGACCCGGCCGCTGAAGGTGATCAGCAGGGGCTCGTTGACCGCCGCGGCCAACCCGTCGATGGTGCCGAAGATCCCGTTGTCGCTGATCTTGCGGGCCTCGTACCCGTCGATGCTGATGCTCCACAGGCTGCGGAATCCGCCCGGCGCGGTGGCCGCGGCCACCACCACCTCCAGCGAGCTGACGAAGGTGACCGGACCGACGTCCTGCAGGCCCGAGCGCAGGACGGTCAGCCCGGTGATCTGCAACGGCGTCTGGCCGGCCGACTCGTCCCGGCCGGGCCCGTCGGCCGCGGTCCCGGTCGGCGCCGTCGCCCCCTCCGCGGCGGACGGCTCGAGCACGCCCAGGTACAGCTGACCGCCGGCGACGACGGCCACCCGCACCCCGTCCGGCGAGAGGGCGAGCGCGGTGACCTCGCCCTTGCCGGTCAGCTCGTCGGCGGGCACCCGTTCCCGGCTCGGCGGGCCCGAGGTGGACACCCGGTAGACCTCGGGCTTGGTCGCACCGTTCTGCACCACCCACGCCTCGTCGCCGGAGCGGGTCAGGCTGGGCGGGGTGAGGGTCTGCGCCTTGAGGGCGGGGTCGGCCCGGTCGACCTGGTCGGGCGAGCTGAGCAGGAGCTGCTCGCCGCCGCCGGGGTCGGCGGCCACCGCGGCGGTCGCCCGGGTGGTGGCCGACGACGCCGCCGACAGGACCGTGGGCGATCCGGTGCCCAGCGGTCCGGCGACCGGCTTGCCGTCCAGCAGCCCGGTGATCGCCCCGCCCGGGCTGACGTAGAACGGGTCGGACGCCACCTGGCCGGTGCCGGGCAGCCGGTCGGGGTCGAACGAGGAGACCGAGTTGATGGTGTAGACGGGTTGGGTCGGGTCCAACGGCACGCCGTCGACGCTGATGGCGATGCGCGGGGTGGTCGGCGACAGCGTCCACACGACCTGGGCGGCCAACGCCCGCCGGGCCTCGATGGTGGAGACGTCCACCCCGGTGAAGTCGATCTGCAGCACCCCGTCGGGGTCGACGGAGGGGTTGGACCGCAGAGCGGACTTGCCGGTGAAGCTGCTGGTCACCGCGCCTTCCAGGGACGGAGCCGGGCCGTCGAGCAGCATCGCCAGCAGCCGGTTCGCCCGGTTGGCCGTGGTCTGGCCGATCACGATGTGCCGGACGTCGGGCACCACCAGGGTGCCGGACCGGTCGAGGAAGTAGAGCACCCGCTGCCGGTACGCCGTCGGGAAGTCGGACGCGGTCAGCAGCAGGTCCGGCGGCGGCTCGCTGATCCGCCATTCGCCTTCCACCTGGACCAGCCGGATCGGGCGGGCGTACGCGACCCCGGAGGAATGGAACGCCCGGCTGTTGTCCAGCCCGCCCGGCGAGTTCCCCGCCACGGTTACGACGCCCTGGGTCGCCGGGTCGATCTCGGTGCGGTAGTTGTCGTCCAGGATGACGACCGGCAGCTGGCCGGGCTGCCAGGTCGCCTGCGCCTCCTGGGTGAGGTACTGCCGGGCGGCCGCGAAGCTCGACCCGGTGCCGCCGTCGGACTCGGGCCGGGCGCTGGCCGCGATGAATCCGCGGACGATCTGGTCGGGCCCGGCGCCCGGGGTCGGCGCGTCCGGCGCGACCGGCTCCACCTGGTCGGCGATCCGGGTGACGTCGACCGCCGCGCTGGAGCCCGGGATCGCGGTGCATCCGGCGACCAGCCCGGCCAGCAGCAGCAGGAGCACCGCGAGCGGCCCGGTCCGCCGGCGCGGGCCCGTCATCGGCCGACCGGGTTCTGCACGGTCGCGCCGGTCTCGGCGGCCGGGCGGTCGGCGGGATGCCCGGCCGGGCGCCCGGTCACCTCGTTCGCCGGGTCACCGGCGGCCGGGGGGTCGTCGGTGACGGCGACGGTCAGCGTGGCCGTCGCCCCGGCGACCGGCACCGAGGCGGGGTGCAGCTCGTCCTCGCTCGGCGCGGGCTTGAGCGTGCCGTCCTCGACCATCATCCGCACCGGCGGCCGGCCGTCACCGGCCGCCGGGTCCGCGGACTCGGGTCCCACCCGCAGCGGCAACGGAGACTGGGTGATCAGGCCGCCGCGCCGGCGGGGCAGGGTGAGCCGGAACCGCGCCCCCTCCCCCGGCGTGCCGGAGGCCTGCAGCCAGCCGCCGTGCAGCCGGGCGTCCTCCAGCGAGATGGCCAGGCCCAGCCCGGTCCCGCCGGTGTGCCGCTGGCGGGACGGGTCGGCCCGCCAGAAGCGGTTGAAGACCAGCCCGGCCTCGCCCGGGCGCAGGCCGACGCCGTGATCGGTGACGGTGATCGCCAGCACCTCCGGCTCGGCGGCCAGTTCGACCACGACGGGCTTGCCGTCGGCGTGGTCGATGGCGTTGTTGATCAGGTTCCGCAGGATCCGGTCGACCCGGCGGTTGTCGATCTCGGCGACCACCGGGTGCTCGGGCAGGATCGTCACGATCTGGATGTCGAACTGGTCGGCCAGCGACGCGGCCGCCGAGATGCTGGCGTGCACGCACGAGCGGATGTCGATGCTCTCGGCACTCAGCTCGGCCATCCCGGCGTCGTAGCGGCTGATCTCGAGCAGGTCGGCCAGCAGCGACTCGAACCGGTCCAGCTCGTCCACCAGGAGCTCGGTGGACCGGCCCAGGTACTCGGGGAAGTCGCCCCGCCCGTCGTAGAGCATGTCGGCGGCCATCCGGACCGTGGTCAGCGGCGTGCGCAGCTCGTGCGAGACGTCGGAGGTGAACCGGCGCTGCAGCTTGCCGAACTCCTCCAGCTGCCGGATCTGGACCCGGATCGCCTCGGCCATCCCGTTGAACGAGCTGGCCAGGGTCTCCAGTTCGATCGGGCCCTTGACCGGCATCCGCTCGGCCAGGTCGCCGGCCGCCAGTTTGCGGGCGCTGGCCGCCGCCCGGCGGACCGGCCGCACCACCTGCATCGCGACCAGCGCGGAGATGCCGGTCAGCGCCAGGGCCAGCGCGACGCCGCCCAGCAGCAGGGTCCGCTGCACGACCTGCACCGTGCCCTGCTCGCCGGCCAGCGGGAAGATCAGGTACACCTCGAACGAGTCGGTGCTGGTCCGGGCGGGGGCGCCCATCACCAGCGCCGGGATCGCCTGATCGTCCCGGCGGATGGTCGTGTACTGGTACGCGACCTGCCCCTGGGCCACCCGCGCCCGCAGCTCGGCCGGCACGTCGCCCAGCGGTTGCGCGACCGACAGCGCGTCCGAGTCGATCCGGAACGGCACGATGACCGGCTCGAAGACGCCGGCGGTCGAGTTCTGGGCCCCGGTCGACCCGTCGACCCGGCCGATCTCGGTCAGCGCGAGCTGCAGCTGCTCGCGCAGCGAGTTGGGGTCGGAGTCGGCCCCGGACAGGCTGCTCTGGACGGTCTGCCGGGCGTTGTCGATCTCCACGGTGGCCGCGTCGATCTTGGACTGCAGCAGGTTCGCGGTGATCTGCTGCTGCAGGATCAGCCCCAGGATGATCATGACGACGGCGGACAGGCTCAGCGTCAGCACCACGACCCGGACGAGCAGCGACCGGCTCCAGAACGAGATCCGGGACCGGGCCGTGGTCACCGCCCGGAGCAGCGCGCCGCGCAGCCGCACGGTCCGGCCGCCGCCCGCCGGCGGGACCGGCGTCGCGTCCACGGCCGCACCGGCCGCACCGGCCGCCGGGGTCGCAGCCCGGCCGGCGGCGGGGTCGGGCTCGTTGCTCACGGCTGCATGATCGCCCGGCCGGGGGCCGTCCGGCCCGCCGGAGCGGGTCGCCGCCGACGGTCCGGCCCGGCCGGGTCGGACGGTGCCCTCCCGGACGTCATCGGGTCGGGTCTGACCGCGTCGGACATAGCCGGGTCAGACGTTTCCGGCGCGGTAGCCGACGCCGCGGACGGTGACGACCACCTCCGGGTGCTCCGGGTCCTTCTCGATCTTGCTGCGCAGCCGCTGCACGTGGACGTTGACCAGCCGGGTGTCGGCGGCGTGCCGGTAGCCCCAGACCTTCTCCAGCAGCACCTCGCGGGTGAACACCTGGCGCGGTTTGCGGGCCAGGGCGACCAGCAGGTCGAACTCCAGCGGGGTCAGCGGGATGGGCTCGCCGTCCCGGGTGACCTGGTGCCCGGGCACGTCGATGTCGACGTCGGCCACCCGCAGCCGCTCGGCCGACCCGACGTCGGCCCGGCGCAGGCGGGCCCGGATGCGCGCGGTCAGCTCCTTGGGCTTGAACGGCTTCATGACGTAGTCGTCGGCGCCGGACTCCAGGCCGAGCACGACGTCGACCGTGTCGGTCTTGGCCGTCAGCATGATGATCGGGATGCCCGACTCGGCGCGGATCTCCTTGCACACGTCCAGCCCGGAGACCCCGGGGAGCATGAGGTCGAGCAGCACCAGATCGGGATGCACGTCCCGGAAAGCCTCGACCGCCTTCGACCCGTCCCGCACCACGGCGGTGTCGAAGCCCTCCCCGCGCAGCACGATGGTGAGCATCTCGGCGAGGGCGGGGTCGTCGTCGACCACCAGCACACGA
>NZ_JBMDXT010000325.1:0-4423 GCF_048594475.1 Nakamurella sp.
GCTTGACCGTGGACACCGCCCCGGCCGCCGGCGTGCCCCCGGCGGGCGACGCGCCCTTGGCGGTCGGGGTACCGGTCACGCCGAGGAACCCGCCGATCCCGCCGCCGGCGAACTCCTCGCCCAGGATCGTGTTGCCGATCAGCCGCTTGGGATGCAGGTCGCGCAGGTCGCGCAGGTCCTGGATCTCCTTGAGCGACTGCAGGTCGGCGATCTGCCGGCGCAGCTCGTCGAGTTCGGGACCGATCTCCCGGTTCAGCTGGGCCTGGGCGCCCGCGGCCATGGTCCGCAGCTTGCGCAGGCTGTCGGTCACCCAGCGGACGGCGGTCGGGATGCGTTCGGGCCCGAGCACGAAGACGCCGACCAGCACGATGATGCTGATCTGACCCCAGGAGAGGCCGAACACGCTGACCGCCTCCCTTCGGACGGAGCTCGCCGGGACCGCCCCGTGCGGACCCGACCGTTGCCCGGCGTCAGGATATCGGCGCCGCCACGGCGGCTATTCGGACCCGAGGGTGACCGAGACCGTCATCTCCCGGCCGTCCCGCAGCAGCACGACCGGCACCGTGGCGCCGACCGGGTTCTGCCGGACCGCCACGGTCAGCTCGTCGGCGTTGCCGACCTGCCGGTCCCCGACCTTGGTGATCACGTCGCCCTCGGCGATCCCGGCCGCGGCCGCCGGCCCGCCGGCCTGGACGTTCTGCACCTGCGCACCGTCGGTCACGCCGTCGGTGGCCGATCGGGCGTTCACCCCGATGGTCGAGTGCTGGACGCTGCCGGTGCGGATGATCTGCTCGGCGACGCTGCGCGCGGTGTCGATCGGGATCGCAAAACCGAGCCCGATCGAGCCGCTGGAGTCGCCGCCGAGCGTTCGGATGGCGGAGTTGATGCCGACGACGGCGCCGGAGGCGTCGACCAGCGCGCCACCGGAGTTTCCGGGGTTCACCGCGGCATCGGTCTGGATGGCGTCGATCACCGCGTCGGTGTCCGAGCCGCCGCCCTGCAGCCGGACCGGACGGTCCTTGGCCGAGACGATGCCGGTGGTGACGGTGCCGGCCAGGCCCAGCGGGGACCCGATCGCGATCACCGGGTCGCCGACGGCGAGGGCGTCGGAGTCGCCGATCTGGGCGACGGTCGCGTTCTGCACGTCCACCTTGAGCACGGCCAGGTCGGTCAGCGGATCCCGGCCGACGATGGTGGCCGGGACCCGGCTCTGCCGGCCGTCGTCGAAGATCACGGTCAGCGTCGCCGACGGGTCGGTGGCCGCGGTGGAGACCACGTGATTGTTGGTCAGGATGTGGCCGTCGCCGTCGATGACGACCCCGGATCCGGTCTCCCCGACGTCGCCCGTCCGGACCTCCAGCGAGACCACCGCGGGCAGCACCTTGGCGGCGATGTCGGCGACCGAACCGGGTTCCCGGGTGATGCCGGGCGAGACCGGGGCCAGCTCGAAGCTCGGGTCGGTGGCCGGCGCCGGGAGCCGGCCGGCGGCGAACACGCCGATCGCGGCCCCGACCGCACCGATCACCAGCGCGGTGACCAGCACCCCGATGATCGCCGACGGGCGCAGCCGGCGCTCGAACAGGGCCTGGCGCAGGCTGAAGCGCTCCGCCGGGGGCAGCTCCTGCCGCTCGGGTTCAGGGGTGGGCACGGCCGGCCGACCCAGCTGGGCGGCGGCGTTCGGGTCGCGCCACGGGTCGGGCTCGGGTCCGGCGGCCGGGACGGCCGCCGGCGGGGCGGGCGGGCGACCGATGCTTGACTCACCGGGCGACCGGCCGAACGCGTCGGCCAGGTACTCGGGCGTCGGGGGCGCCCCCAGGGGCACCACCGGGCGCTGCGGGCGCGGCCCGAACGAACCGTTGACCCCGCCCGGCCGGGCGTAGGCGCCGACCGGAACGCCGTCGGCCGACGAGGCCCGCCCGACGGTCGCGGGTTCCGGGTGCCGCGGAGGATGCCCGTTCGCGACGGGTGATCCGTTGCTCACGGCTCGATTGTCATCCCGCCGGTCGTCGCGTCCGCGCGCGGGATCGAAGTCATCCGGCACCGTTACGGAGTGCCCCACTTGGCCGTGACCACTTGCGGGGCGTTCGCCGGGCTCACGTGGGCGACCTGGGCTCCGTCCGAATGCGGATCGACCTCACCGGCCGGCTCGCTGCCGACCAGGGCGCCGACGGTCAACCCGGCGACGAGCGCCCCGGCGCCGAGGAACCGGAAGCGGCGGCCGCGCTGCACGGCGCGGTGCCCGACCCCGGTCGCGCCGGAGGTCGGGTGGGCGGGCAGGGCGGGCCGGTCGCCATGCGCCCGGTCGGCCGGGCGATGTGCCTCGGGGGGCGAGGCCGGCAGGGCCACCGGGATGGACCGCAGGCTGTCCAGCAGCGACGACGGCATCGCCGGCGCCTGCGCCGCCCGGAGCCACGACCGCGCGGTCATCTGGGCCCGCACCTCGGCGTCGCACTGCGGGCACAGGGCCAGGTGCGCGGCCGCGCGCTGGTACGAGACCAGCGACATCTCCCCGTCGGCGTAGGCAACGACGGCATCGAGGGTCAGGTGATCGATCGGGCCCACCGTCACGACCGCACCTCCCCGGTCCGCCCTGCGCTCATGCCACCGCCTCCACCTCGTCGTGTCCGTCCGGGCCGCTCGGCCCGCGCAGGGCCCGCCGTCGTTCCAGCCCCGCGCGGAGCGCCAGCCGGCCGCGATGGATCCGTGACCGCACCGTGCCGAGCTTGACTCCCAGGGTGGCACCGATTTCCTCGTACGTCAGGCCCTCCACGTCGCACAGCACGACGGCGGCGCGGAATTCGGGCAGCAGGTCGTCCAGGGCCGCCTGCAGATCGGGGTCGAGATGGGCGTCGTGGAACGCCTGCTCGGGCGAGGGCTCGCGGCCGGCGATCCGGTCGGTCTCCTCGGGCAGTGCCTCCATCCGGATGCGCTGCCGGCGCCGGACCAGATCCAGGAACACGTTGGTGGTGATCCGGTGCAGCCACCCCTCGAAGGAGCCGGGCTGGAACGTGTCCAACGACCGGAAGACCCGGATGAACGTCTCCTGGGTGATGTCCTCGGCGTCGTGGGCGTTGCCGGACAGCCGGTACGCCAGGCGATAGACCCGGTCGCCATGGTCGCGAACGATCTCGTCCCAGGCCGGCGGGGTCCACACGGGGCCGGGCGGAGCGGGGACGCTGGACAGGAAGACCACCTCCGGGTTCTGACACCGGCACGAACGGCCGGCGTGGTCCGATTGTTCCCGGCCCAGGTGTGAGCGGGATGTGAGGCACCGGCGCGTTCCGTGACGCCTTCGCCGCAGGCCACCGGCGGTGCCGACCGGCGGCGGGGCCGGACGGCTCGGCCCCCCTCGTCCGTGGCTGCCGGGACGGGTGTGCCTGGTGGGACCGGTGGGCCGGTGGCCCGACGGGCGGCGACCGCTGCGCCGGTGTGCCTGTCCGGGCGGCGAGCGGCCGGCCGGTAGGTTCGGGCGGACGCCTGCGGCGGCGGGACGCGGGCAACCGGTCCCGGTCGTCCGCCGGCGGGCCGGTCGCCGCATCCGGCACCGCCGACGTCTGTGTGCCGTGTTGTCGTGACAATCAGGAGGTTCCCGGTGACCACGAGCCGGTCCTATGCCGACTTCTTCGTCCCCGAGTCCGAGGTCGTGCTCGCGGCCCGGGCCCGGGCCGCGGACCTGGGGGCGTCGCCGACCGGATCGGGCACGGCCGCGGCGTTGACCTTCCTGGCCTCGGCGATCGTCGCCCGGTCGGTCGTCGAGATCGGCACCGGGACCGGTGTCAGCGGGCTGCACCTGCTCGCCGGCATGGCCCCGGACGGGATCCTGACCACCATCGACATCGAGGCCGAGTACCAGCGGGCGGCCAAGAAGGCGTTCTTCGAGGCCGGGATCGCGCCGACGCGGACCCGGCTGATCAACGGGCGGGCGCTGGACGTCCTGCCCCGGCTCACCGACGGCGCGTACGACATGGTCGTCGTCGACGGGGCGCCGACCGAGTACCCGCAGTACGTCGCCGAGGCGCTTCGCCTGCTCCGGCCGGGCGGTGTGCTGGTCGTCGACGGGGCCCTGGGCGGCGACAAGGTCGCCGATCCGACCCAGCGCGACGCGGACACCGTCGCCGTCCGCGACGCCGGCCGGCTGGTCCGCGACGACGAGTCGCTGACGGCAATGCTCGTGCCGCTGGGTGACGGCCTGCTGGCGGCGGTCAAGCGCTGGTGATCCGCCGAACCCACGCTTCGGTCACCGCGGTCGGGGCGGTGCTGGTGGCCGCCCTGACCCTGGCCGGGTGCGGCCAGTCCGAGGAGGAGATCCGGGCGGCGCAGTCTGCGGCCTCGGCCGCGGCCGCCGCCTCCTCGTCCGCCGCGGCGTCGTCATCCGCGGTCGCGGCCTCGTCCGCGGCGGCCGCGGCCCGATCCGCCGCCTCGG
>NZ_JBMDXT010000326.1:0-2681 GCF_048594475.1 Nakamurella sp.
TGGGAGCCGGCCGGCGCCCTGGTGGGCACCGTGGTCGAGAACGACGACGCCCCGAACGCGTCGTACGTCGACTACATCGGCGTCCTCGGCAACGCCCGCGGCAGGGGCGTCGGCAAGGGCCTGCTCCGCACGGTGATCGCGGACGCCGCCCGCCGCGGCCGCGACCGAGTGGGCCTCGAGGTCGACGCCGACTCGCCCACCGGCGCCGACGGCCTCTACACCTCGATGGGCTGGGAGACGAAGTACCGCACCCAGTCCTGGCACCGCGACGTGCGGGTCTAGCCCGCCGAGCCGGCACGTCTGCGCAGCAGGTGGGGGTCGAGTCGGCACGTCTGCGCAGCAGGTGGACGTCGAGTCGGCACGTCTGCGCACCTGACGCACCGTGGACGACGTCGACCACCGCCGGTCGAGCCTGTCGAGACTGTGAGTCTTCTCTTGGCCCTGCCGGTGGTGGTGGGGTGGGGTTCGACGGCCGGCGGTGTGACTCTTGTCGAGACTGGCTTGATGCCTGGGCTTGGACTTGTCCGCTGCTGGTCGTCGGCCCCGGTCCTCGACGGAGTGCTGGCCTGATCAGGAGCTTGACCGTCTGGCGTTCGCGCGCCGTTCGTGTCTCATCACAGTCCTGCTGAGCTCCGCCGGGACCGGAACCTTCACGTTTCCGGCATAAGGAGAACGCATGACCAGTGTGGACAAGCTCGCAGATGTTGTCGACGTCGTGATCGGTGTCGACACCCACACCTACAGCCACGCGGCGGCCGCGATCGACGCCGCCACCGGCGCGGTGCTCGCCGAGATCAGCATCGAGGCCGACGCCGATGGCTACGCCGAGCTCGTCGAGTTCGCCGACGACCTCGCCCAGCGCCATGGGGCGTTGCGGGCGTGGGCGATCGAGGGCACCGCCAGCCACGGCCGTGGACTCGCGGTCCACCTCGACACACTGGGCGAGTACGTGATCGAGCTCGACCGCCCCGAACGCGCACACCGTCGTGGCGGGGTGAAGTCCGACCCGGCTGATGCGATCCGCGCCGGACGTGAGGCCCTGTCACGGGCCCGGGTCGGCACACCCCGCGGCGCCACCCGCGGGGCTGGTCCTGATGGGGAGGTCGCGCGGATCCGGCAGTCGCTGGCGACACTGCTGATGGCACGCCGCTCCGCGGTCCAAGCCGCCGGCGACGCCCGGCGCCAGCTGGCTTCAGCGGTGATGACCGCCCCCGAACCCGTCCGCGCCCGACTACGCGGACTGAGCGCCATCCCGCTCGTGACCGCCGCAGCCAAGCTGCGCACCAACGCGGCATGGGCCCAGGCCGACATCGAGACCGCCACCGCCGTGGCCTGCCTACGCCTGCTCGCCCGCCGCGTCCAAGACCTCACCGAGGAAGCCGAGCTGCTGGAGAAGCAGATCAAGACGCTGGTCCAGGCCTGGCGCGCGGACCTGCTGGAGCTGTTCGGCGTCGGGCCGATCACCGCCGCGACCGTGCTGTGCGCCTGGGCCCACCCCGGACGCATCCACTCCGAAGCAGCGTTCGCCAAGCTCGCCGGCGTCAGCCCCATCGAAGCCACCAGCGGCCAGATCCACACCCGCCACCGCCTCAACCGCTACGGCGACCGACGCCTCAACTGCGCCCTACACACCATCACCATCACCCGCCAACGCCACGACCCCACCACCCGCGCCTACACCGAACGACGCACCACCCAAGGCAAGAACCCCCGCGAGATCCGCCGCTGCCTCAAGCGCTACATCGCCCGCGACCTCTACCGAATCCTCGAAGCCGGACCGCCCACCACGCCTTGACGAGACATAGGAGCGTCCTCGACTTCCTGAATCGGGGAGACCGCCGGTCACCCGGTTCGGGTCACTCCCGCGTCGGTCGCGGTGGCCTGGGTGGGTGTGCTGGGGGTGGCCGGGTTTCGTAGGTGTGGCCGGTGGGGGTGGTGGTCTCGACGACGTGGGTGCCGTCGGGGTCGGTGCGGGTCTTGGACCGCCATCCGGGGGCCTGTTTGGCGTAGTTGCAGGCCTCGCAGAGTCCTTGGCCGTTGTCGGCCGACGTCGGGCCGCCTTCCTCGGCGGGGACGGCGTGGTCGGAGTGGCGGATGGGAGCGCCGCACCAGGGGTTGCGGCAGTACCTGTCGCGGCGGCGCAGCAGCAGCGCGAGCAGCATCGGAAAGCAGCGGGCAGCGGACTCCATCGCGACCAGCTGGCCGGTGGCGGGGTCGGTGAGGATCCGCCGGAACACCCCCAGGGTCTCGATGGCGTCGGCGGTCAGGGAGCGGGCGAGGTCGGCGGGGATCTCGCCGTAGCCGTCGACCCACCCGAACGCGTGCGGCACCTGCCCCCCGTGGGAGCCCTCCGGGAGCAGCGCGTCCAACGGCACGGTGACATCCACGGTGACGGGCGCGGGGTCGGTGAGGGGGTCGCGGCCGGTGACCCGGCCGACGAGGGTGTCGGCCATGACCAGGCCGCGGTTGCGGTCGTCCCCGGCAGCGCGGGCCTGGTCGGCGGCGAGCCGCAGCGCCGCGATCAGCGCGACGCCGTCCTTCACGGGCAGCAGCGCGGAGAGTCGCATCATCGTGTCCGGCGCGGGCCGGGAGGTGACGTGGCGGTCGGCCTCGGCCGCCGCACGGCGACGGACCGCACCCGCCGGGTCGGCCGAACACGCCAACGCCTCGGCGGCGCCGCG